>CAYOON010000044.1:0-9935 GCA_964405595.1 uncultured Lachnospiraceae bacterium
CGGCTCCTACGACAGCCGGATCGGCGGCAGAGGAACTTTGGACGGACGGGATCCGCACTATTGGACGAAAACGGAAGAGGGCAACCACTGGATCGGTCAGAACACGATCGTTCCGATCGCATGCTCCTACTTCACCTGCGAGGGGATTACCATCCGGGAAGCGGTCTGCTGGTCGGTCGTGGCTGTCAGAAGCGACAATCTGACCTTTACGGGGCTGAAATTCCTTAACCGACTCACCCGCGGTCATGACGAAAACGACGGTATCGACGTCTGCGAATGCCAGAACGTAATTGTAAAGGACTGCGTCGGCTTCGCCATGGACGATCCCTTCTCCGCAAAGACGTGGCCCTACAAGACAGGTATCACTACCAACTGGCCGGGCGTTCCCGAATATCTGGACAATGTAACCTTCGAAAACTGCATGTCCTATACGCACCGTATGGGCTTCAAGATCGGACAGGGTACCGACCAGAACCACTACAATGTAACCTTCAGAAACTGCACAGTCATCGACGCTACCATCGGTTTCGGCGTGCATTGCTCCTCTGGATCGGGCGTCGTGTCGGGCGTGGTGTTTGATACGATCTACGTTGAAAAGATTCACAGCGGCGGATTCTATTCCCATACCGGCTGGCTGCTCCTTCACGTTCAGCAGAACGCCCGCGGTCAGGGTAATTTGAAGGACGTTACCATCAAGAACATCTATGTATATAAGGGAGCCGAGGGCAATAAGGCCATTCAGATTCTCGGAAACAATGCCGAGAGCGGCATCGAAGGCGTTACCTTCACGAACATATACTTTGACGGTGTCAAGGCGGAAACACTTGATGATCTGAAGCCGGGGCTCAATCAGAACCTCTTTGCTTATTACGTCGAGATGAAGAATACGAATGACGATCCCCAAACTCCCGGCAGTACCGAGGCACCCGGAAGCACCGAAGATCCCGGGAATACCAAGGATCCGGTCAACACCGAAAATCCCGGTAACACAGAGATTCCCGATACCACAGAGTATCCCGGTAACAACTCCGATCCCAACACCCAAGACGAGACACCCTCCAAAAAGGATGGCGGCAGCGGTTGGATAATTCCGGTAGTTGTCGTGGCAGTCGTTGTTATTGCGGTGGCGGTCGTATTCGTGATTGAAAAGCGGCGGAAGAAATCTGTATGATAATCAGGGCAGGGAACAATAACCTGTGAAACAGGGACGGAGTTATGATATACAATAAAGAAATTGAACTTCTATACAATGTAGACGTATTTGTGGCAGGAGGCGGTCCGGCTGGAGTGGCCGCCGCCGTTGCCGCCGCAAGAAGCGGGAAATCTGTTTATCTGGCGGAGGCGCAGGGCTCCTTTGGGGGACTTGCGACCGCAGGGCTTGTTCCGGCGTTTGCCGTGTTCGGGAACGGTGTGGACATCTTATGCCGTGGAATCGGTCTGGAAATTCGGAAAAAGGTTTCCCGCGACTTTCCGATTGACACCAGATGGACCCCCATAAACGTGGAAGAGCTGAAACGAGCCTATGATGAAATCGTCGAAGCGAGCGGAGCCGAGTACAGCTTTTTCACCACCCTTTGCGACGTTATAAAGCAGGGCGATCGCGTAGAATCGGTGATTCTTTCGTCGAAAAGCGGGTTATTTGCCGTAAAGGCGAAGATTTACATCGATTGCACCGGAGATGGAGATCTGTGCGCCCTTGCCGGCGCGGAATTTGAGCAGGGCGACGAAAAAGGAGGCGTAATGCCCGCTACGCTCTGCTCGATTTGGGCAAATATCGACTTCTCGCGGACTGTTCCCGACGCAAGCCGCCTTGAAGAAGCCATCTCGGACGGCGTGTTCGAAATCCCCGACAGGCATCTGCCGGGAATCTACCGTACGGATGCAAAAAAGGGAATCGGAGGGGGGAATGTCGGGCATGTGGCCGGTGTTGACCCTACGGACGTGCGCTCGCTTACCGAAGCTATGGTCAAAGGACGAAAGGTTCTCACCCAATATGAGAAATACTACACCGAATATCTCTTGGGATACGAGAAAGCCGCACTTGTCAGCAGCGCGGGAATACTCGGCGTCCGGGAATCCCGCAGAATCAAGTGCGATTACACCCTGACAATCGACGATTTTGTGGAAAGACGCGTTTTCGATGACGAGATCGGAAGATACTGCTATCCGGTGGACATCCACGCCGACAGTACGGATAAAGCAGCCTATCAAAAGGCAGTTGAAGAGTACAAAACCAAATACCGCTATAAGGATGGCGAATCCTATGGGATCCCTTACCGCTCTCTGATACCCAAGGATCTGTCAAACGTGCTGGTTGCCGGCAGATGTATCGGAAGCGATCGGAGAATGCAATCCTCCATAAGGGTGATGCCCGGCTGTTTTATCACCGGAGAGGCTGCCGGAACCGCCGCCGCGCTTGCTTCCGACAGCGGAGAAACCCGTCTTGTTGATACGAAAGTGCTGCAAGAGCGGCTGAAATCGAATGCTTTGAAGGAATAACCGTAACTAGCGTCAAACACATATTCCAACCGCCGCCCTGCTTGGGTCGGCGGTTGTTTTTATGGCGAACACGGATCTTTGTGCGCGTTACTCTGTCGAAATAAGACGACTTGTATCAATATAGAAAACAATTTGTAAAAAAATTAGAACTTTTTTGCTTATGTAATTTACAAGCGAGCGAATTTGTGATACAATGAGAACGTCAGAAATATATTTTATTTGTCTGAAAAAATGAAACGAAAGGTGAATGAGTTATGCGGAAGGACTGTACAATAAGCATGTGCCGGTAGGTTGCGCCGCTTATTAACTAGTTTCATCACGGTAATTCTATTCGCACACTTCTGATCCCGCCGAAAAATCACTCTTATATGGACGGCGCTGTTGAACGCGGCAGGGTGTAAATGGATAAAGATTTTTGTAAAACAAAGGAGACGAATCGGTTGAACAAACTTATTGCGAAGATCATTTCATGCGTTCTCGCGTCCGCAATGTTGTTTGGCAGTGCCGCGCTGCTTGCCTCATGCCGTAACAACAACACATCCGAGAATACGGGTAGCAGTAACACACAAACATCCCAAACGGAGAATAATACAGTCAACAGTGACAACACCGTTCCCATAGTTAATGATTATGTGCCTGAGGAGAATCCCGCTCTTGAGGTAACCGAGATCATGATCAAAAACGAAATAGGCGTGACTGCCCCCGACGGGGAGCGGCATTCGTGGATCGAGCTGCGGGCCGTAAGAGACGTGAACCTTTCGGATTATTCGCTTGTTTATGCGGAAAAGAGCAGCTATACGCTTCCCGACGTGTCGCTGAAGGCCGGGGAATACTATCTTGTTTTTCTCTATAAGGACGGCTTTAATATTGTCCCCGATGTCTCGGCAGGCCTTATGCTGCTGCACGGAGAATATCTCTGCCAGCGCTTTGTGTATATCAACCGCAACGCGAACTGCTCCTATGTGGTAAGCGACAAAAGCGAGACCACAAAGCCTACGCCGGGATATGAAAACGCCCTTGAGGCAGATAAGCTGATTCTGTCCGAGCTGATGTGCGACAACAGCTTGTACCCGATAAACGGCGTTCTATGCGACTGGATAGAGATCTATAACGGCGGCGAGAGCGATATACAGCTTTCCGAGTACTGGATTTCCGACAAGCAGGATACACCCTATCTCTGTCATCTCCCCGACGTCACGCTTCACGCGGGAGAATATTCTGTACTTTGCTGTGGCAAGGAGCTGACCTTCGGGCTTTCAAAGGGCGGAGAAACGGTATTTCTCACCCGCAGGGACGGCGTAACCTCCTCTCTGATCTCCTATGAGCCTTTTGAGAAAAACTGCTCGTATACAAGAGAGAACGGCGTGTGTACCACACCATCCCCCGGATATTCTAACGGAAAAGACGGATTTTACCTGTATCTTGCGTCCCGCGGCGGACTTGTCATAAACGAGGTTATTTCTTCAAACTCCGCGTATAAGAAATACAGCGGGGACTACTACGATATAGTTGAAATCTACAACGGAACAAACGAAAGCGTGAATCTCGGGGATTATTTCCTATCCGACAAGAGCAAGAATCTGCAAAGGTATAAGCTGCCCGATGTAACCCTGGAGGCAGGCAAGTATCATCTTGTATACTGCACTAGAAGGGGCGGCAGCGACCCAGATTTCAGTATAAGCAGCAAGGGAGAGAAGCTCTATCTCACAAATTCCGAAGGATATGTGTGCGACGCCCTTTTCGTTCCGGAGCTGCTCCATAATATAAGCTACGGAAGATACGACGGCAAGCTCGTTTATTTTGAAACTCCCTCTCTGGGAAGTGCCAACGAAGCGGGCTATGAGGAAATATCCGCGCCGCCCGCTGCCAGCGTGGAAAGCGGCATTTATGACTCCGATGTTTCTGTGACGATCACCAGTGACGGCACGATATACTATACCACCGACGGAAGCCAGCCTACAGTTGACTCAAAGCGCTATGAGGGCGAGCCCATCACTTTCGATAAAACCGGAAATCTGCGCATGATCTGCAAAAAGGGCGAATATATTGCCAGCAAGGAGAGCACCTATACCTATTTTGTGAGCATCCCCGACTATTCGCTGCCGGTTATTATGGTGGCGGTGGACGATGATGCGATGTTCGGAGCGGACGGACCCTATACCAAGTCCTCCAAGAAGACAGAGCTCCCCGCCCATGTATCCTATTTTGAGAATGGCAGTGAGAAGTTCTCGGTGGGCTGCGGCGTTAAGCTCTTCGGCGGAACCTCGGTACAGTACGCGAAAAAGAGCTTACAGCTGAAATTCCGCGGGAAATACGGCGCTTCAAAGCTTGAATACAAGGTATTTGACAATCTGGACATCGAATCCTTCAACACCCTTGTACTGCGCGCCGGAGGGCAGGCGCAATACCGCAGCATGATCAGCGACGAGGTAGGAAGCTCGATCGCGGGACTCAGCGGCAATATGCCATCCCTTCTTTTGCAGAGCTATAAAGCCTGTGATCTGTATGTGAACGATCGCTATATGGGAGTTTACTTTATCAGAGAGAAGATAGACGACGACTTTGTCGCCTCGCATCTGGGCGGTGACCCGGAGGATGTCACCATTGTTCGCAGTATCTGGAAGGGAGTCGCCACGGTAACCGGTGTAGACAGCAAGGAATGGAATGATATTTGGACTTTCGCCCAGAAGAAGGATTTGACGATTGCCGAGAACTATGAGTATATGAAGTCGGTTATTGATTTTGATAGCCTGATCGATTACTATATCATGGAGATGTTTGTCGCCAATACCGATTCGGGAAATCTCAAAATCTGCAAAACCCGCTATGGAGATGGCAAGTGGCGATGGATACTGTTTGACCTTGATCTGGCGTTCCTGCTGCAAAGAAGCGGCGCGGATACCTATCTCGGTTCGCTGAAGGTAGAATCCCGCCCCTTTAACCCCATTATCTATAACCTTCTCAAAAACAAGGAGTTTTCGGCGTATTTTGAGGAAAGACTGATGATGCATGTGGGTACTACGCTTTCAAACGAAGCGGTGAAGGGCAGAATCGACAGCATCTATAACGAAGTCGCTCACGATATGGTCTATGAAATCGAGCGTTGGAAAAACGAGGTCGATAACAGCGGCGTCGCGAGATCGAAAACGGTTGCCGCATGGGAGAAGAAGGTCGAAGTCCTCTACCGCCGCTCTACGCCGGAGTATCTTGAGCAGTTCGTTACCGAGGTTAAAGCCAAGCTTGACAAATTAAGGAAATAGCATCGGAGCTGTAAAGGGATCCGCATAATTGCATTGCATCAGAGTAAAGATAAGCCGCCGCCTCGTTCAGAGGCGGCGGTGATTTTCTATGCTTGCTTCAATCAGACTGGGGCACTATTTCTCGATTACCTTCATTCTGAAAATGATTTCTGTAATCCGCCGGCGTCATCCCTACGTTGGCACTGAAAACGCGATTGAAGTTCCGGACGCTTTGGAATCCGCTGTCCAGCGCAATACGAGCAATGCTGTCGTCCGAATTGATTAACCGCTCTCTGGCGTTGTCGATGCGGTAGAGATTGATGTAGCTTCGGATGTTGATCTTGACGTTCGTGCTGAATACCCGGGAGAGATAGTGCATTTCGTAGCCCAGCTCCTGCGCCATCTTTTCCAGCGTGATTTCCTCCTTATACCGCTCGGAAATGTAGCTTAACATCTGATGTACCAGCTTCGTGTTCTCACTGCGGGAGGGTACGAAGGTACTCTTCTCGTAAAAATCATTGCAGACCGCGTAGAGTGCGGCCTTCATGGCAAGTTTTGACCGCTTTTCCTTTTGGATGCAGTAGGAAAGATAAAAATCCCGCACGGACTCGTCGCAGTCGAACACGGGGGTGCACACGTCCTTGTCCGCAACCAGCTTGGCAAAGGCGGGGACGTTATCCTGCGAAAAGACGTGAACGATCGCCTGCGACCCGCCGGGGCTGTCAAAGGAGTGGATCAGATTGGACAGGATCAACGCCATCTGTCCCGCTTTTGCAATAGTAATCTTTCCCTCGACGGTGACCTCCACTTCGCCCCTCTCCACATAGATCAGTTCGAAATCCCTGTGAAAGTGGGTTACATAGGTGAAATCATCGTAGACGCGGATGTCGTTGTTATCGACCCCTTGGGAATTGTCGGTTTGATACCAAATCATGAGAAACCTCAAAAAAAGTTAATTTTTGTCTATAATTATACACGATTTTTCTTTCATTGTCAAGGGAATTCCTGTATAATAGTAATAGAAAAATTTTGAATCAATAGGAGAGACGGTATGATACGCTACCGAAGCGCACTGCTTTCGCTGATTCTGATCCCGGCGATGCTGCTTGCATCCTGCGGAAAATCGACGGAACCCAAAGAATCGGAATCGGACAGCACCACCAACAAAACCTATACCACAGAGAAGGAGGAGAATAATATGCCCAACACAACTACTGAACGGTACGGTGAGGATTACTCGCTTATCATCGACCCTGCCAAGCGGGCGGGGAAAATTTCCAATCTGCTCTACGGAGCCTGCATGGAGGATGTGAATCACGAGCTTTACGGCGGAATCTGGTCGCAGATGATCTTCGGAGAAAGCTTCGAAGAAGCGGCAGCACACTCAGAGAACAGTGGATTCAAGTCAGCGGGCGGCGCGTGGTACGTGGAAGAGGATCAGGGCGGCGATCAGCTCTGCATCGACAAAACCGCGAACGGACCAAAGCTGCTGATCTCGGATACCGACTGCACCGAGGGTTATATCGAGGCGGACGTCTGGGTGGACGGCGAAGCGTCTGGCTTCCTGATCAAAACGTCCAACGCCACCGAAGGAGCCGACAATTTTGACGGATACGAGATCTCGATCCTGAACGGTGGTGTGCGGCTGGGGAAGCATGTTCACAATTACACGAATATTTCGGATACCCCGTGCAATGCGCCCCAGAAGACGTGGATTCACCTTCGGGCAGAGTTTACCGGGAATACCATGACGGTATATATCGATGGGACGCAGGTGGTCAGCTATACCGACCCGTCTCCCATTCAGAAGGGAAGCGTGGGCTTCCGTGCGTGGAACGCGAACACAAAATGGAAGAATGTCCGGGTGTCGATTGGCGGCGAGGAGAAGGAGATCTCCTTTGATTCCTTCAAACAGGGCAGCAGTACCGCGGGAATGTGGGAATCCGCCATCTCTGATGGCACAGTCGGGCAGACTTCGGTGATCACTTCCGGCGTTTATAACGGTAAACAGGCGCAGCGACTGGAAATTACTTCGGGAACCGGCAGCTTGTCGATCAACAACATGGGTCTGAACCGCAGTGGTATGGGATTTGTCGCCGATAAGGACTACAACGGCTATATCTACGCCAGATCGGACGCGCCCGTCATCGTGTATACGGCTCTGGAGAGCGCGGACGGCTCCAAACGATACGCAGAAGCAAGCTTTACCGTTAGCGGGGACTATAAGAAATACGAATTCTTCCTGACTCCCGATACAACCGACAGCGCGGGCAGATTCGTGATTGAAATCCGTCAGGCGGGGTGTCTGGATGTGGACTACGCATTCCTGGAGCCCGGTTCGTGGGGACTCTATAAGGGACTTCACGTTCGCAAGGACGTGGCGGAAATGCTGGAGAAGCAGGGAATCACCGTTCTTCGCTTTGGTGGGTGCATGGCGAACGCCGCCGACTACAAATGGAAGAAAATGACCGGAAATCCCGAGGACAGAGGCGTCTACAACGGCTGGTGGTACGCCTATTCCTCCTACGGATTCGGCATCATCGAGTTTATGGATCTCTGCGAGGCGCTGGGCGTCGCGTATGTCCCCGATTTTTCCAGCTATGAGAGCGCGGAGGATATGGCGGACTTTATCCGATTTGCTTACGGCACCGATCAAAACGATCCGTGGGTGAAGCTGCGCCGGGAGATGGGGCGCGAGGAACCCTATAATCTGCAATACATTCAGATCGGCAATGAGGACAAGGTCGATCAGGCGTTTGCGGGACGGTTTAACGCCATCGCGAACGCGGTTTGGGCACTGAATCCCGACGTAACGCTGATTGTCGGTGACTTTGAATACAAAGAGGTCATTACGAACCCCAATCGGTTTACCGGAAATTCGTCGGGCATTACGTCGCTGGCGGGTCACAAGCTGATCCTCGATAACGCGGCGGAAAAGGGCGGAAGAGTATGGTTTGACATTCACTTCTGGTCGGAAAGCGGTGCCGATCCCGAGCAGTTTTTCAAGCCTGCGCTGTCTTTCTACGAGGCTTTGAAGACGATCAGTCCCGAGGCGGATACCGGTCTTTGCGTACTGGAGCTGAACGCCAATGCCCATCACTTTGAGCGCGCTCTCTGCAACGCGCTTGCGATCAAGTTCGCCGAGGAGCTGGACGGTGTGATCAAGATCATGTGTTCCGCCAATGCGCTCCAAGTGCAGGATCAGAACGACAACGGATGGAATCAGGGTCTGATCTTCATGGATTCGGACAGCGCGTGGTATCAGCCTCCCGCGTATATTGACCGGATGCTGCTGGATGCCCATCTGCCTTATGCTCTTACTATAGAGGAAGATGTCAGAACCAACAAGTTTGACATTACCGCGGCCGTATCCGAGGACGGAAAGTGTGTTACCGTCAAGATTTTGAACCGAACCGGCAGCAAAAAGGGCGTAGGGATCGAGATCCCGGCATTTACAGACGGGAAGGTTACTATGACATCGGTGGAATATGCCGATCGTCTGACTGCTGTCAATACCAACGCAAAGCCGGAGAATACCAAGCCCGCCGATCCCGTCGTAACCGAAGACGCATTGCGGGACGGATGGGTGCTGGTTAACGCCCAAGGCTATTCGCTGACTGTGGTCACGTTTACGATTTCATAATGTTCTATGGATGGAACCGTATTCGATATAAAAGAATTCGCCATCTATGACGGACCGGGCGTGCGGCAGACCGTATTTTTCAAGGGTTGTCCGCTGCGCTGCGCGTGGTGTCACAATCCCGAGGGATTGAAAGTCTCTCCCGAGCTTGGCGTATCTGCCGCATCCTGTACACACTGCGGGAATTGCAGCAAGGCGTGTACGGTCGGTGTGTGGGACACGCGCTATCTGCGAAGCGATCGGTGCAGCCTTTGCGGCGATTGTATCCCGGTTTGCCACGCAGCAATCCGCCGGGTTTACGGTCAGGTCTATACGCTCGAAGGACTTGCCGCGAAGATTCTGGAGAAGGCCGACTATTATGCCAGACTGGGCGGCGGGGTCACCTTTTCGGGTGGGGAGCCGCTGTTACAGAAAGATTTCCTTCTGGAACTGCTCCCCCGCCTGCCGGGCGTTCATAAAGCCATCGAAACCAGCGCATACGCCGACTCGGAGATCTTTACAGCGGTTGCGGAGCTTGTAGATTACGATTTTTCCGAATACAATATTCAGACAATACA
>CAYOON010000045.1:0-9711 GCA_964405595.1 uncultured Lachnospiraceae bacterium
GCAGACAGCCAACAATGAAGCCGCCCATGCGAAGATCTGGTTCAAGTTCCTCAAGGGCGGGGAGGATCTGCCGCATACTGCTGACAATCTGCGGGAGGCAGCGGCGGGCGAGAACTACGAATGGACGGACATGTACGCCGGATTCGCCAAGGACGCCAGAGAGGAGGGCTTTACCCACATCGCCTATCTGTTCGAGTCGGTAGCGGCGATCGAAAAGGAGCATGAGGAACGCTTCCGCAAGCTCCTGTCCAATATCGAACAGGGGATTGTCTTCTCCAGAGACGGCGATCAGATCTGGATCTGCGGGAACTGCGGGCATATCCATATTGGTAAGCAGGCACCCGAGATCTGCCCTGTCTGTCAGCATCCGCAGGCGTATTTCGAGATCAAGAAAGAGAATTATTGAAAAAGAAGAGGGTCTGCCGCACGATTTTGCGGCAGACCCGGATTTTTATTCGCTTCTCAAAGCAATAACAGGATCCTTTTTCGCGGCAATCTTCGCGGGGATCAGTCCGGCAATCAGCGTCAGCAGGACACTAATTCCAACCAGAATCACGCCACCCAGCCACGGGAGAACGGCGATGTTCGATACATCAGCCAGCGATTTGATGATCAGATTGATGGGGAAGCAGAGCAGGACGCACATGAGGATTCCGATCAGGCCTGCCGCAAGTCCCACGATGAAGGTCTCGGCGTTGAATACGCGGGAAATATCCTTCTTGGATGCTCCGATGGCCCGGAGAATACCGATCTCCTTCGTCCGCTCCAAAACCGAAATATAGGTGATAATTCCGATCATGATGGAGGATACCACCAGCGAGATCGAAACGAACGCGATCAGCGCGTAGGAGACAAAGTTGATGATCGTGGATACCGACGACATTAAGAGACCCACCATGTCGGTATAATTCATTCTGTCGGCCTCGTCCACGCTGTCGTTGTAGGCGGAGATGAAATCCTCCAGCTTCTCTTTGGACTCAAAATCGACCGCGTAGAAGTTGATCGAGGCGGGCTTCGCCTTCTCGGCGTCGCCGAAAAGCTCCAGATTGGACTCGAGGGTGGCGTCGGTCTGGGGGGCGATAGAGTAGAGCGTATCCTGGAGCGTGTTGAACTGCTCGTCATCGAGCATTTTCAACAGTTGGTTGAAGTTGCTTTCATCCACCGTCATCTGCTGCATTTGCTCGTTCATATAGCTGTAGATGCCGGACATGACCGTTTCCCCGCAGAGCGCGGAGAGACCTTTGATCTCCACCGTTAGATCTCCATAGGAATGAGTGCCGGAAATGGCGACCGCGATTTGTTCGGGCGAGAAGATCGGGAGCAGGGTGATCAGGTTGTCGGGGGTGACGGTGATGCTCGGGTTCATGGTGGTCAGCACGCCGCAGAGCCTCTGGAGCGGAATCTCGTTTTCCGGATTCTGCTTTGCTGCATCCAACATCTTCGAAAACAGGACGGACTGCTGATCGGCGTCGAGCATGGCGGCAAATAGCAGGAAGGTTTCGGCGTTTACAGGGGGATTTTCGACGAAAGCGGTGCGTATCTGCTCGGTCATGAAGCCGTAGAGCGACTCCATCGTAGCGGTATTGATGGTCGCGATCAGCTTGTCGATGTTTTCCTTGGTATAGATCGTGCGCTCAAACTTCAGACCGGTGAGGACGTTATAGTCGGGGAGCGCTTTCTGTTCTGCTATCAGCTCGCTTTCGGCGTTCTGCGCCAGAAGCAGGTCGGTGAGCGCCTTGGTGTAGCCGATGGGGGTCGTGATGGAGGTGGCGGTGGCAGTCTCCTTCTGGCGAATGATACCCGAGATTTTCAGCTCAATGCCATTTTCGGTGGTGAACTTTTCCTGGTCGTAGCCGATCAGATCGTCGCGGACATCCCGCCAGATGGGGTATTCCTCGCCGTCTACGGTGAAGGTGGCGCCTGTTTTCTCGTAGAAGTCGTAGGTGTTCAGAAGGCGGAATTTCAGATTCAGGAAGTCGTCAAAGGTGTAGGGATCGAGAGGGGTGGTGTCGTACTCGCCGCTTGTCATCAGCTTATTCATGATCTCTTCGATCTCGCCCTGATCGAGGACGCCCAGCATATAGAGGGTCATCTTGCTGATCCGGTTGTTTTCGCTGATGACCAGCACGACTTCGTTCGCCTCTTTCGGCCAAGCACCGGCGACGACGTCGTACTGTTGATCGAGAAGGGTCTGATTGTCGATGATCTCGGAGAGGAGACTCATCCGATTCGTGCCCGACATGGAGGAGCTCATCTGCATCAGCTCACCCATTCCGGCGAAGGCACTGCCCATGCTCTGGAAGATGGTGGTCGGATTGACCTGCGTCTTTCCGTCACCCGAATAAACGTTCATGTCGAGATCGTAGGTATATTGTATGGCGCTGACGTAATCTTTGATTTGGTCATAGTGATCGTCGATATAGCCCTTGAATTTCTCCAGATTGTTGGTGACCGACGAGGACATCGCCGACATCATGGTGCCCATGGAGTCGTCGACATAGATCAGGTTGGGGTCGGTCTGGTTCTCCATCGTCTCCTTGATCTCGGTCATGGCACCCAGAAGCGCCGAGTAGTCGGAGGTCGATTTGTTAATGGTGAGCGGGTAGGTGGAGAGGGTATCCTCCTGAACCCGGTTGATGTAAAGCTGGATACCGTTGGACAGAGACAGGATCAGCGCGATGCCGATGATACCGATGGATCCCGCAAAGGAGGTCAGGAAGGTTCGCGCCTTTTTGGTCATCAGGTTGTTCAGAGACAGCGAGAGCGCGGTGGCGAAGGACATAGAGGTCTTTTCCTTTTTCGCTTTCTTGTCCTTTGTCTTGACCGCGGCCTCTGCCGGAGCTTCGGGCTGCGCGTCGGCTGCCGAACTGTAGGGATTGGAGTCGCCGGTCACCTGACCGTCGGAGAGACGGATGATCCGGGAGGAGTATTCTTCGGCAAGCTCGGGGTTGTGGGTAACCATGATGATCAGCTTTTCCTTGGAGATTGAATTCAGAATCTCCATGATCTGCACCGAGGTTACGCTGTCCAGCGCGCCGGTGGGTTCGTCCGCGAGGATAATCTCGGGATCGTTAACCAAGGCTCTGGCAATGGCGACACGCTGCATCTGACCGCCCGACATCTGGTTGGGCTTCTTGTGAAGCTGATCGCCCAGCCCCACCTTTTCCAGCGCCGCCTTGGCTCTGGCGCGGCGCTCGGATTTGGAAACGCCCGACAGGGTCAGCGCCAACTCTACGTTGGAAAGTACGCTCTGATGAGGGATCAGATTGTACGACTGAAAAACAAAACCGATGGAGTGATTTCTGTAACTGTCCCAATCCTTGCTTTTGAAGTAGGAGGTAGGTCTGCCCTTGATAGAGAGTTCGCCCTCGTCGTAGCGATCCAAGCCCCCGATGATGTTGAGCAGCGTGGTCTTTCCGCAGCCCGACGGCCCCAGTATGGAGACGAACTCGCTCCGGCGGAAGTCCAGACTTACGCCCTTCAGCGCGGTGACTGTGGTGTCACCCGTGACGTATTTTTTTACAATACCTTTAAGACTGAGCATTAAAATGATTCCTTTCTTTACGGAAAAACACGGATTTTTGAAAAAAATTCCGTTAGAATGTTGACTTTTCCACATTTGTGTATTATAATATATTCATCCATATTTTGCAAGAATATTTTGTTGACAAAATGTAAATTCATTTCGAATCCGAAAGTTTCGGGGATTCGACGTGAAAGGGAAGGACGAAAAAAGTGGATTCTATAAACTTGTGGGACGAAAAGGCTCTCGGCAATAAGCGAACCGTCAAAACGAAGAAGGCGATTTTTCGCGCGCTGTTTGACCTGATCAAGGAAAAGGATCTGGATCGGATCACGGTTACCGAGCTGGCAGAGCGGGCATCGGTTGATCGGAAGACTTTCTATCACTATTATAAAAACGCGCGGGACGTGGTCGGCGAATGCGAGGATCTGATCATCGGCTCAATCGTGAGCTTTATGCGTCAGCTCCGGGAGGAGCGACCCGATCATCGGATCGAGTTCTTTGATATTTTCAACCGGATTCTGATTGAAAAGCTGGATTTCGTCGATCAACTGCTCCATGCCGGAGCGATGGATCTTTTCGGTCAGAAGGCTATTGTCGCCTTCAAATCGGAGCTTCTCCTGATCATCGAACAGGATTTGCAGGATTGGTCGGAGCACGACCGCGCCATTCTGGAGCTTGGATGTTTGGAGCTTTCTTCCGGCGTGATCTCGCTCTATCTGAACTGGTTCGAGAATCATCGGGACATTACATTAGAGGAAATCGGCAGGCTCGCCAAAAGGATTTGCAAATCTACGATTATATCTGATTATCTGCCCGATTTGGGGAGTTATTGTAATATGGGGCTGCGCACTTTTTGTGTGACAGCCCCATATCGCATTATTCAGCCGCGGTTGCACCCTGATTTCCGTTAATATGGAAGATGGAGAGAAAATCTTCGCTGGAAACGAAGGACTCGGGGAGCTTGCCGTCCCATGCCTGGATGTAGTAATAGTAGATCAGCTGCTCGGTCAGGGAATTTGCGATGGCGGCGTTGATGGCGGCATCCTTCTGACCTGCGTACTCGGCTGCGTCTGCCTGAATTTTGGTGATCTCAAGCTCGGCCTCTGCCGCAATCTTCGCGGTTTCGGCGTTCGCGTTCGCCGAGATCACTGCCCGCTCTGCGGCGGCGTTTGCCTCCATGATGGCCTGGTTCTGCTCGATCTCCGCCTTCAGCTTGTTCTGGGCGGCAACCTGCTTTGCCTCAACGGCGTCGGTGAAGGCGTCCGAAAAGTCGATGTTCTCGATGGAGGTGCTGATAATCACGATGTTGTAGCCCGCCAGATCGTCCCGCAGGATGGTGTAGATCTCATCCGAAAGCTCGGCACGGCTCTCCAACAGGGTTTCGGCGGTGTACTTGGATACACAGCTCTTGACCGCCTCTTCGATCCGGGGATACATGACGGTTTCGTAGTAGTTCTCGCCGATGGTGCTGTAGATCTTCTGGGCGTTGGTCTTTTCAATCTGATAGTTTACGGTGTAGAGCAGATTGACCTCCTGAATGTCTCTGGAGAATGCCATCAGATCAATGGAACCCTTCTGGTTCCGGTTGTCCATCTTGACGACCTTCTGCCAGGGGAGCTTGAAGTGCAGTCCCGCGTCAAGAATGGTGTCCTCCACCTTACCGAAGGTGGTCACGATGCCGGTATTTCCGGCGGGAACCGAGGTGGTGCAGCTTGCCGCCAGCAGAATCAGGGCGATCAGCGCGGCGACCAGCCCGATCAGCAGTCCGACCTTCTTTTTGTCGGCACCGAAGTTCCCCTTTGAATATGCGTAAGTGGTGTTGTTTTTCATCTTTCTGTCCTCGCTTTCTTTGATGTGACTGTATTATAGCATAGAATCATTTGATTGTCAATACCTTTTTTAAAAAATCTTGTAAAAATTTTAAAATTTTAGTATTGCGTAATGAAAACGTCATTTTGAATGCAAATTCCTGCAACTTAAACGCGAAAATCGACCACTTACCGTAAAAATATTGACAAAAAGCCGGGAAAAGGCTATAATACAGTCAGAAAGGAGGGATACGGACGCGTATGAAGCGAAAGGTACGAATCGAGATTGATCCGACAGCCGAAGAAGAGGTCGTAATCCGATGCCGGGAGCTGACGCCCGAGATATTGGAGCTGCGCTCCATTGCCGAGGGCGGAAGACCCGGAGAGGTACAGGCGCTCTCTCTGACGCTGAACGAGTGCGAATACTTCGTGCCGCTGGTCGAGCTGCTTTTCTTCGAAACCTACGATGGGCGAACCACGGCGCACACGGTTGGTCGGATGTACTACACCGATCTGAAACTCTGCGAGCTGATCGAGATACTGCCGAACTCCTTTATGCGGGTGTCCAAATCCTGTATCCTGAACATCCGTGCGGTCTCGGGACTGCGGCGGGACGTAACCGGAATCGGAGAGGCCTTTTTCACGGGCTGTAACAAGAAGGTTTCCATATCAAGGATGTACTACAAAGCCTTCCGGGAGCGGATCGTCGAAACGAGGCTGAACGGGGTCGGAAAAAATGTCGAATAATTATTTGAAAGGTGGTAGGGTATTATGCGAAACATGAAGAATTTGGTATGGGGAATCGGACTGGCTTTGGCGGGAATTGCCGTCGTGCTGTTCGCAATCTTCCCGGAATACGGACCGGTGGGGGTTCCGGTATGGAAATGGCTGGTCGGAGCGATCCTTCTTTGGTGGCTGCTCAGACATCTGCTGTTCGGATTCAGACTGCGGGAGCGGCTGGACATCTTTTTACCACTCGGGTTGCTCTTTATCCTCTTCGAGAGCAATATCGCGGGGCTGATCGGAAGGGAAGAGGATTTTGTCAACAACTGGCTGATCATTGGAGCCGCCATCCTGCTGACGGTTGCGGTGAAGCTGATCTTTTCCGGGAAAAAGAATCATGACAGAACACACAACTCGCTGGGTGAAACAATGATCTATCTGGATGCCGGGGAGAAAAAGCGCAATCACGTCAGCAACAAGCTGGGCGAGATGATCGTATGTTATCAGAATACCGACGTCGGGGACGTGGATCAGGCGGTTATTCTCCACGCCACCAACAGACTGGGGGAACTGATTGTGAAGGTGCCGCAGGACTGGAATGTGACCGTGCGGGCGGAAAATCGGCTGGGGGAGATCTCGTTCAGACCGAATACCAATCCGGTTGGACGCGAGTTTATTCTGGAAGGCTCCAATGCTTTGGGCGAAATCAGTATTGAATCGCCGTGAATGAAAGGAAATAATGGATAAAAGAGAAGAATTCAAACACTATATGCTTGCCGGTCACGGACGGGCGGCGAAATTACTGGAGGGAAACGAGGAATGTTTCCGGGACATCGTTCTGTACGGCTGTCTGAACGATATTTCATATGATTTGCAATGCGAGGGTTCAAGGGGTCTGTTTCTGTACAATCTTGTGAATCTATATGAGGATGTGGACTACTTCCTGAATCCCGCAATTGAAAAATTCCTGTCTGATGAAACTGTATACTGGCATATTGTCTATCAGCTGTGTGATTTTATCGAGAATTTTGCGGTAGACGGGATTCAGTCGGCGAAAGACGCGATGGAGGAGAAATATACCCGGCTTTATGGGCAGCTGCTTTCTGCGAGAAAGGGCATGAAAGGCTTAAATGTCAGAGAGAGTTATATATATCTCGCAATCACGATTATTCAGCGAGGGGATTTTGAGCAAGCCTTGCGGGTATTCGGCGATATGGGCGCATATTTCTTGAAACGCAGCCGAACTTCGGATATGGATTTGAAATGTTTTTTCGAGTGGTTCTGGATTTGCGCGCAGGATGTGTATGGCAAGGAGTTTCTGCAAAATCAGCTTGACGAAAAGAGCAAATCCTCAAAGGAACTTGCGCGTTTCAAACGGGTAATGTTTACCGAAGAACCGGAAGAAGAGAAACCGAAGGAGCCAATACCGACGGCTGAAAAAATCATCGAACTTGCGGAAAACGAAAATGCAGGTGCGAGAGAGTATGTACGCTTTCGGCTTGCGGAAGAATCGGAACAAATCAAGCTTGCGAATGCCGTTTTAAACGAAGCAGATCCGCAGAAAAAGGCGGATCTGTTAAGCGTGTTCACCAGTTGGATCAATCCGTTTCCGCTTTCGCCCGAACCGATTGTGGAGTATGCAAAATCGGACAATGAGAAGCTGCGGGATAAAGCATTGATTGCCCTGACCCATCTGAAAGGGGACTGCGTACACGATTTTGCTTTGGAGCTGTTGAACAAGCAGTTTGCGGATTCCACTGCTCTTGTAATATTGCTTCATAACTACCGCGACGAAGATAAGGCGTTCCTTCTGGATTGTCTTGAGAAGCTGCCGATTGATCAGGACGACACAAGCGGCTGGCATGATGTTGTGAGTAAAATCCTCGATTCGGATAGTGGGGCGCCCGATGAAGCGATTCTTTTCGTCTACGAAAAATCCCGCTGCTCCTTCTGTCGGGAGTACGCGTTCGATGAGATGATGAAGCGAAATCTGCTTACGAAAGAGATTCTTTCCGAATGTTTGTGGGATTGCAAGTCATACATTCGGGAAGAGGCGGAAAAACTACAAGAGAATTCATAAAAAATCAGCGCAGATGCGAGTTTATCGCATCTGCGCCGTTTTTGTATAATGCTGTTACGCTTTCGTAACCTTCAGAGTGATAATCTCAAAAGGCTTCACAGTCAGCGTAACGCTGTTGTTCTTCACAGCCAGTTCCTTGCCGTTCTCCTCCAAGAGATCGGTGGACTCGACCTTCGCTACGTCGAAGCCGAAGGTGACAGTCGGGGTGGAGGTGGTGTGGAAGGCGTCGTACAGACGAACCACGATGTCCTCGGACTTCTCTGCCTGCTTGACTGCCTCGATGAAGATGTTCTCCTTGTTCACCGATACCACGCTGTAGCTCTCGGGCAGGCTGCCTTCGCCGGCTCCGATTTCCATACCCGTCATGGGGTTGTTCAGCGCGTATGCCTGACGGATCACGCCTGCGCTGCGGTAGTCGCCGCCGTGGGTCAGGATGGAGTAGGTGAAGTGGTGAACTTCCTTATCGGCTGCCGGGTTGGGGCTGGTCGCCGATTTGAGCAGCGACAGACGGATCACGCCGCCGTGAATGTCGTGACCGTACTTGCAGTCGTTGAGGATTGCCACGCCGAAGTTATACTCGGACAGATCGGCGTATTTGTGGGCGCAAACCTCGAACTTCGCCTGCTCCCAGGAGGTGTTGTAGTGGGTGGGACGCTCGACGCTGCCGTACTGGATGTCGTAGGTCGCCTTATCGGAGGTGATGGTGGTCGGGAAGGCGGTCTTTAAGAGGATGTGATCGTTCTTCCAGTCCACGGTGGAGTCGAAGTCGATTCTGCCGTCGTAGGCGGACAGGGTGATCTTCTGGCTCACGCGGCTGTTCTGGAAGGGACGGACGATTTCCAGACCCACTCTGCCGTTTTCGCAGATGGCGCGTACCGACTCGACCTCGTTTAGATCCCAACTCTTCTCGGTGTAGTAGTTAGTGATCTCCCATGCGTCCCATGCTCTCGGGATGTCCTCGTAGGCGGTCAGCAGGTTTGCCTTCGCGCCCTTGGGCAGGACTTCGCGCTTTGCCTTCTTATCGTAGATGGAGACGATGTTGTAGTTCTTGTCGAACTTCACCTTGACGAAGCGGTTTTCCAGGATGCGGGCGGTCTCGTTCAGTTTGACGCCGGTCGTATCGGCGGATGCAACGGGAACGACCTTGTAGCCCTTGGCAGGAACGTTCTCGGCGTAGACGGTGGTATCGCCCACGGTGACCAGACCCGAATCGGTGAAGGAGTTGGGGTTGAACACCAGCACGCCGCCGTTAGAGCCGATCTTCGTCGCGATCCGCTGCTTGGATGCGTCCAGAAGGGTATTTGCTTTCGCCTGAATATCGGCATAGATGATGTCGGAGTCGTCGTAGACTTCCTTGATCGAGGAACCGGGGATGACGTCGTGGAACTGGCAGAGGCAGATCTTCTCCCAGCCGTCGCGCAGGGCGTCCTTGGGGTATTCGGATCCGTTCAGAATGCCGTCCAGAACCGACAGAAGCTCGGTGTTCTCATACAGGAACTCGGATTTGCGGTTGTTTCTCTTATTCTTGGCGATGGAGGTATAGGTGCCCCTGTGGTACTCCAGATAGAGCTCGC
>CAYOON010000046.1:0-9549 GCA_964405595.1 uncultured Lachnospiraceae bacterium
GTTTATGGATCGAATAGTCGCTTTACCAAAAGGCTGTATGCTGATTGATTTCAGCAACTTTCATATTAACTTGTATATAGGCGGTACACATACGCTGCTCGACCCGTTAGACAACGGTGAGATGGATGAACGGGTTTTCGAAACCGATGAGATTACCATATCGCTCGGAACCTATATTGATGACACTATCAGCCAGACGAAAACTATCAAGAGTGCGGATGTGAAGAGACTTCTCGAGGCACTGGATCCGAAAAGTGTAGTGCAGAACTACACATGGGCGGATCCTGTAATGAATGGGGAATGGTTCTATTATGTTGTGGATTTCGGAAATGGTACGAAAATTCTGATCCCCGTTGACGGAGATGACGGAACTGCGATAATTATAAATCAATGGACGGTTATCCGTGGAAAAGTAATCACAAGATGTGTTCCGAAGGAATTTACCAGTCTTGTGAAGGAACTCTATCGACCAACATACCCGGAGAAACTTATGCAATCCCTTTCCTCTGTCGAACCGCAAATGTATGAGAATTATGTGAACGCGATCAATAATCTTGCAGGATCGATGAATAGAAACGGAGGACTGTCGTGTAAGTATAATAAGGGGGGCATTATGCTTCTTCCGGAATATAAGGAGCTGGAAGAATTGATCTTGAGCGATCAGAGGTATGCCTATCTCGTTTTACGGGATTGGGTTGATACCCCGAATGGCACTTCAACATATGGAGCGGATGCTTATATTATGTGCAGCGAGGTGCTATTAAGTAATAGTGCGAATCTCCGGAATCTTAATGCCGTGAGTAATGTTTATACCGTAGTCGAAACGGCGCTGTCCGACCCCGAAAAATATCTCCCCTATTAAGCGGGATCCCCAATACTACGCAAAATCTCCCCGAAATCCGGGGAGATTTTCCTATAAACCGTAGAATCACCGTATTTTCAACCAAACCCGCATCACGAGCTTGTGCGGCAGCAGCTTGGACAGCAGTCTCGCGCCCTTAATCTGCAAGCCGTAGATCGACACATCCTTGCCCTTTTGGCTGTCGGAGAGCGCCTTTCGCACTACGTCGGACGCCTGATACATGGGACTGAAGTTCCGGCAGGCGTCTGGATCGCCGCTTTTGGCGGCAACCTCGAAGAACTCGGTGGCAACATACCCCGGGCAGACGGTGGTCACCGCGATCCCGCGGGATTTCAGTTCCAGATTCAGCGCCCTGCCGAAATGCAGCACGAAGGCCTTGGACGAGGCATAGATATTGAACTCGGGCAGGGGCTGGAAGGCCGACTGCGATCCCATCAGGACGATCCGCGATCCTGCGGTGAGGAAATCCAGCGCCATTCGTACCGTCCGCAGTACGCCCAGCACGTTGACCTCCACGATGGACTCCATGTCCGCCTGACTGTTGGCGGCGAAGGAGCCATACTTGCCGAATCCCGCCGCCGCGACCAGCAGCGAAAGGCTGACATTGTCCGCACGCAGGCATTCGGCGATCCGATCAAAGGATTCGGGCTTTCCGAGATCGGCCGCGATGGGGACGATCACACCGCCAAGCTCGTTTTTCAGCTCCTCCAGCCGATCTTCCCGTCTGGCGACTACATAAATCCGCTCATACTCGCCGCTTTTCGCGATCTGGCGGGCGAATTCCCGCCCGATTCCCGAGGACGCTCCGGTAACCAACGCTGTTTTCATGTGAAATCCCTCCATTTAACGGTTATCTGTCCATTTCCAAGGTTTTTCTGTACATTTCGAAGAATTCATCCGCCCGGACGAACTCAACCTTCCCGCCGAACTCCTGATTCAGCTCCGCTTCCAACTCGGCAAGATCGGTCAGGGTGATCTTGCCCCATACGGTCAGCTGCGACGCCAGATAGAGGGGCGATTCCCGATCCCACAGATCCAGTTCCCGGCGCAGAACCGAGGCAAGATGGCTCTTGACGGTGGTGTAGCAGGGGGTGAGCTGCTTGCAGATCAGTCCGTCGGATACCGAGGTGATGCGCTCCCGGTCGTCGGTGAAGAGCTGTACGGTCAGCCCGTAGAGATAGGGAGCCTTTTCGGCGTACACCTTCCGCTCGCTCTCGGTCAGATTGTCCCAAACGGTGACAACACGCAGTCCCGCCCGCTCAAAGTAGCGGTTGGACAGGGCACAGTACTTGCCGAAATTCTCGTCGCTGCCCGCGAAGACGCCGTAGGGGATGTCCTCGTCCAGCGTGTTGAACGGCATTGCGTAGCCAAGCCCGGAGGGACCGCTGACGAAGCAGTCCTTGTCGGTGGCGTGGGTGTAGTAGTAGTTCATGATCTGCGGCGCGGTGTCCACCAAGGCAGGGGAGATCGTCCAGTTGACGGCGACCTTACCCCGCATGGACTCGTTCTCGTCCCAGTATTTGCGCATATAGTGCTGGCAGTACTGGATGTTGTCGCCGTCCGATACGAAGATCGTGATATACGCCTTGTTCTCGGGATCCCGGTAGACCGGCTCGGGACGAACCTGCACGGGAACATTCTGCGCGTAGACGGTAGCGTTCTCGAAGAAGTCAGAGGGAACAGTGGACAGTCCGTGTTTCGTGGCGGTAGTGATACCCGAGCGTTCCTCGGTGTACCAGCCCGTGCAGATGGACGCGCCGGGCTCCATATCGGCAAGAAACTTCTCGTACATCGCCTTTTCGGCGGGACTGTTGCGGCAGTCCAGCCAGACCACGGCCGATCCGGTAGCGGCGACAAGATCCCGCATCTGATAGGGATTGTGGGGCGTCAGCGAGAAGAGGATCCGGTGGGAGCAGTCCTTCCAGACGTTGTCGTAGAGATAGCCGTACACGTCCAGCGCGTTGTAGAGCTTCAGATCGGACAGATCCTCCAGCACGGGGAGATCGAATCCGATGTTCTTTAAATTATGGTAGAGTTTCACCGAGACAGGCAGTCCGCCCTTGATCCCGGCGATGGTTGCGGCAAGGTTGGGGAACTGCCGGCAGCGCTTGGTGGAGTAGATTACATAGCCCTGTACCTCTCCGATGTATTTGCGCAGGATTTCTACGGGATGCTGATAGTTCAGCGTAAGTCCCAGCTCCCGGGGCCAAGTCTCGCCGCCCTCTCCCGCGCCGGGATCCACGAAGAGAATCCGGGGCTGCTTCTTGTTGACGATTCCCTGCAATGCCGCAAGGGTGAAAAGCTGATCGTGATCAGCTTCCTTGGTGTTGATGGCGTCGATTACCGACGCAGGCTTCGGGAAGGTCGGGAAAATCCGATCCTTGTCCCAATGAAAATTGGTGTTCGTGTTCATAATGATAACCGTCCCTTTCTTCGGCTCTGTACTCTATCTATTTTACCCATATTTTTCCGCTTTGTCAACCCTATCTCCGCCATTTTCCGATTTTTTTGATTATTTTCCAAAAACCTCTTGACAAATGGATCCGGTTATGTTATACTCTGTAAAGAAGTTTGCTTTACAGGATGGAGCGTGACGAGTATGAGCGAGGACAACGGAATCTACATTTCGCTCCTGCTCGAATTTTACGGCTCGCTTCTGACCGAAAGGCAGCGGGAAATCGTCTCCTACACGGTGGACGACGACCTCTCTCTCTCCGAGATTTCCGAGCTTCTGGGAATCACCCGACAGGGCGTGCGGGACGCCATCCAAAAGGCGCGCGCACAGCTGGAAGCATACGAAGAAAAGCTCGGCATGTACAAATCCTTCTGCCAGAGACAGAAGGACGGCGACCGCCTCGCCGAACTGATCGATCGGATGACCGCCGATCCCGATCTGCGCGAGGAAGCCAAGTCGCTGATCAAGAGCATCTGCACCTGATATTTACTAATGAAAGGATAATTCCTATGTTCCAGAGTCTCGTAGACAGGATGAGCGAAGCGTTCAAGAAGTTCAGAAACAAAGGAAAGCTCACCGAGTCGGACGTCAAGGCGGGAATGCGGGAGATCAAGCTCGCCCTGCTGGAAGCGGACGTCAGCTATAAGGTGGTCAAGGATTTCATCGCCGCCGTCAGCGCGCGCGCCGTGGGATCCGAGGTTCTGGAAAGCCTGATGCCCGCCCAGCAGATCGTCAAGATCGTCAACGAGGAGCTGACCGCGCTCATGGGCGGTACGGTCTCCAAACTGACCGTCTCGTCCGCGCCCCCTACCGTCATTATGATGTGCGGCTTGCAGGGTGCCGGTAAGACTACCCATGCGGGCAAGCTGGCAGGTATGCTGAAAAAGCAGGGGAAGCACCCGCTTCTGGTCGCCTGTGATATTTACCGTCCTGCCGCAATCCGTCAGCTGGAAATCGTCGCCGGACAGGTAGGCGTCCCCTTCTTCTCCATGGGCGATAAAACCGACCCCGTGAAGATTGCCAGGGAGGGCGTGGCCTACGCCAAGAAGAACGGCCTCGACACCGTGTTCATCGATACCGCAGGCCGCCTGCACATCGACGAGGACATGATGAAGGAGCTGGTTCGGATCAAGGAAGAGGTCGAACCCACTGAGATCCTGCTCACTATCGACGCTATGCTCGGACAGGACGCGGTGAACGTAGCCCAGTCCTTTAACGATCAGCTGGACGTTACCGGCGTCATCCTGACCAAGCTGGACGGCGACACCCGAGGCGGCGCGGCGCTGTCCGTCCGCCATGTTACCGGCAAGCCCATCAAGTTCGTGGGCACCGGCGAAAAGATGGACGCCATCGAGCCCTTCTATCCCGACCGTATGGCATCGCGAATCCTCGGTATGGGTGACGTTCTGTCGCTGATCGAGAAGGCGGAGCAGCAGTACGACGAGAAGAAGGCAATGGAGCTGGAGAAAAAAATCCGGGAAGCCACCTTCACGCTGGACGATTATCTGGAGCAGATCCAGCAGATCAAGAAGATGGGCAGTATGGAGCAGCTGATCGGCATGATCCCCGGCGTCAAGGCGTCGGCATTGAAGGACGTGAACATCGACGAGAAGCAGATCGCCCATATGGAAGCCATCATCAAGTCCATGACCGCGGAAGAACGGTTGAAACCCGACATCATCAACGCGTCGAGGAAGAGAAGAATCGCCAAAGGCTCCGGACGGGGCGTCGAGGAGGTCAACCGGCTGCTCAAGCAGTACGATCAGACCAATCAGATGATGAAGCAGCTGTCCAAGATGGGCAAAAAGGGCGGCAAAAAGCCGATGCCCTTCCGTTAAACGGAAAATCGAAGAAAAAAGGCAAAATCCTGTATCGGCAAGGCCGACAGGTTGCAATATATGAAAACCTATAATTTTTGGAGGAAGAAAAAATGGCAGTAAAAATCAGACTGAAAAGAGTTGGCGCGAAGAAGGCTCCCTTCTATCATGTAGTAGTAGCGGATTCCCGTTCTCCCCGTGACGGCAAGTTCATCGAGAAGATCGGTACCTACAACCCCATGGTTGATCCCGCCGAGATCGTAATCAACGCAGAGAAGGCTGAGACCTGGCTGAAGAACGGCGCACAGCCCACCGAGACCGTAAGATCCCTGCTGAAGAAGAGCGGCATCGTAAAGTAATCAAACATAGCGAAGCTGGAATCGGAGGATCAGGATGACGGATTTGAAGCAGCTTTTGACCGATATTGCCGCATCCCTTGTGGACCACCCCGATCAGATCGAGGTTGAGGTCGTGGAAGAAGACGAGCGTGAGCTGACCCTGGAGCTTCGGGTAGCCGAAGACGATATGGGAAAGGTCATCGGACGCCACGGCAGAATCGCAAACGCAATTCGCATGGTGATGCGTTCTGCGGCAAACGCAAACGGAAAACGGGTTACGGTGGATATCCGGTAACCTGTAAATGAAAAAGACCGGAATTCGGGGATTTACCCCGGATTCCGGTCTTTTTTGTGGGGAAATGCCTCCGTGAAGCGGGACGCCGATCCGGCTTGCAAAATTTGTTCGCTTTTTCGTGTAAATTTTCGGGAATTCTCCCTTGTGAAATCCGCGTTTGTCTGCTATAATAAAATTGGATTATACTATAATCGACAAACATCAAAAGGAGGCAATCATGAAGAGACTGATCAGCATATTTCTGGCGGCATCCATCGCTTGCGGAGGATTTTCCGCGCTTGGATTATCCGCAGATGAAGGCTTTCAAACCAATCTATCCAATATCCACGCGCTCGGGGGAAGTTGGACGGAAGAGGGTAACGCCCTTCACGCCGTAGGAGAAGGGGACTGCTTTGCCATGTCCGATACGGTGGTGACCGATTTCACATACAGCGCTACGACGACGATAAAAGGAAACGGTGCGGTGTCGTTGGTTTTCCGCTCCAATGATGACGGTTCCGCCGCTTATGTGGCAAATGTGGATCTGAATCGCGGAGACGCCCGTCTGTTCAAGTTCCCGGCAAGCGGCGTGTTTGAATTCGGCAGCTATCCCGTGAACAAAGCGGAAAAGGAATACACCCTTCGGGTGGATTGCGTGGGTACTTCCATAAAATTCTATGTAAACGGCAAGCTTGCCGTGGAAACCACCGATTCTTCCTATTCATCTGGCAGACTCGGATTGCTCATCTGGAGCAATGACGCGCTTTTCCGGGATGTGCAGTACACACCCATATCCGAAAGCGACAAGCCGCAGCTTACGGGACTGAAACTGGACAACATTCCCGATGGGATCTGCTTTGACCGCACGTTAAGCGATTTTCATGGCAGACTGCCCTACTCTCAATCGTCCGTTCAGCTTACCGCAACAGCCCCTTCGGATACCGAACTGCGAATTTCCGCAAACTGCGGCGGCAAAACGGTTCTTGAAGAGACTGCGGTGAAGAGCGGCGCGTCCTCCCCGAAAATTCCGCTGGAAGTGGGTGTCACCGTTATTACCTATAAGCTGACAAAATCCTGTGCCACTGTCGCGAGCGGAAAGATAACCCGCACCTATACCGTTACCCTCCGTCGGCTGGGAAAAGGTGAAAATAACAGCTACGATCTGTCGTACGCCGATGTGGTGGACAAAATGACCGATCTTTCAGCTCTTGCCGATAAGGTACAGCCGGGGGAAAGCGCGGGAGAGTCCACCTCATACGACCGTCGATCTCGTTACAACGAGGTAAGCGGGAAATACGAAAACTGGGATGCCAACGACGACTGGGGAACATCCTTCGACCGCACCTCCGACGGCGGTGTGATCCTCGCCGATCTGACCGGAGCGGGCGCGGTCGTGCGTATCTGGTCGGCGGAGCCGAAAAGCGGTCATGTGAAGATTTTTATCGACGGAAGTGACGAACCCGCCGTCGATATGCCCTTTGCCGACTATTTCGGAAGTAAGTTTCCCTTCAATCTGTCCGATATTTCCTATGATGCCGCAAGAGGAAAAAACTGCTACCTGCCGATAACCTACAGCAAATCCTGCAAAGTAGTAGCCTACGGCGACTGGGGACGGTATTTTCATGTGGGATACATTACTTTTGCAAAGGGAACCAAAGTAGAACCCTTCTCGCTGCCCCTGTCTGCCGATGGACAAAAGGCGCTCCTTGCGGCGCAGGCAACCTTTGAGGGACTGTCAACGAAACAAACCGGAAGCGAAAAAACGGTATCCGTACCGGCAGGAGGATCTGTCGAGATCTATGCGGCATCCGGTTCCGGTGCGGTCACGAACATTACCGTAAAGCTTGAAAATCTTCATGAACCCGGCGAGGACTGGAAGGTGCTGTCCGAACTTGCAATCGCCGCCTATTGGGATGGCGAGAACACACCTTCGGTATGGACAACGCTCGGCGGCTTTTTCGGAAGCACTTGCGGGACGAATCCCTACAGCAGTCTTCCTATGGGCGTTTATGCGGATGGCACAATGTACGCCTCCTGGTATATGCCCTACAGCGACGGCGCGAAAATCGTCATCCAAAACGACGGAAAAACCGAACGCAGGATCACATTTTCGGTAACATCGGAAAGTCTTTCAAAGTCGGATGCGAACGCTCTTCTGCGCTTCCACGCAAAATGGAACCGCCTTGCCGATCCCGATCCATCCTCCGACCGATTCCCCGATTCCTCCATTCTTTCGGTTAAGGGTAGTGGCAGATTCGTGGGCGTTTCCATGCACATTTATAAAGAATACGGCGTCGGCGATCCGCAAAACCATTCCGACTGGTGGTGGGGCGAAGGAGACGAGAAGTTTTTCGTGGACGGTGAAAGATTCCCGTCCTGGTTCGGCACAGGCAGCGAGGACTACTTCGGTTACGCATGGGGAAGCTGGTATCCCTTTGACCGTCCCTACCACGCGCAGCCATTTACGAACGGCGGAATGTGGGGAATCGGAAACCGTCTCAACAACCGATACCATATCATAGACAGCATCCCGTTCACCGAGTCTTTTGACGCGTATATTGAAAAATACCACCGAAACGGCTACAGTAATCAGACGGTAACCTGCTACTTCTATCTTGAAAAAGGCAGCAGCGACGGTTACGGTGCGGTATCGCTTGAAGAGCGTACAAAGTATTACGATCTCCCCTATCCCGAACCCGCCCTGTTCTACGAGGGTGAAGATCTGAAAATCATCGAATGCACGGGTATGGATAAGGCGGAAACGCAGGATATGTCTCCGTTTGGAAACAATTGGTCGGGTGGCAGTCAGCTTATTTTCAAGGCATCCGCGGGAAGTTATGTGAAGCTATACATAAACGTGCCGAAAACCTCGAAATATGATATTACCGCCATATTCACCAAGGCGGGGGATTTTGGTATAGCGGAACACAGGATCGACGGCGTGACACTCGGCAGCCCGGTTGATTTGTATAACAATGGGGTCATCCGGTCGTCGGAGATCACGCTTGGCAAGGAAATCGAACTTACAGAGGGACTTCACGTTCTTGAGGTGCGGATGACGGGCAAAAACGGTTCGTCGAGCGGATACTTCTACGGACTCGATTTCCTGAAGCTGACCGACGTAGGCAAAGCGGCTCCTCCGACAACAGGAACAGTTCCGCCTGCATCCACAACAGAGACAGCCCCGCCGACGTCTCCGGAGACAAATCCGCCGGTATCGACCGGTACAAATCCGCCTTCGTCATCACCCCAGACCGCTCCGCCGACTGTTCCGGGCGAAGGGCAATCTTCCGCAGAGAATCCGAGCGGTCAGGAGCCGTCTCAGGAGCCGTCCGACTCGTCGGATAACAGCACAAATGGCTCGCACTTGCCGATTGTTCTTGCGGTTCTGGCAGGAGTGGTTGCAGTTGGAGCGGCTGCCGTGGCTGTAATTGTCAAGAGACGAAAAGGCGTTGATTCAACCAATAAATCCGCACCGAAGTGAGGTAATTCGTTCAGCGGCAAGCGCAAATCTGCGGACATAAGAAAAATCCCGGGATTCGGAGTAAATTTCCGAATCCCGGGATTTTTCTAAGCAATTATCGACGAAATGAATACCTTGTTTAATACTCTCCGGGCGCAAATTGCACGGTTCGATTCTTGTGCGCATCCCAAAAGACGAACCGGGCTTCCACGCCTTTCTCTTTGGCTTCCAGCGCCAATTCATCCCGATCCAGAAAGTGCTGGATTTCCTCCTTTACCTCTGCCTTTGTAGCGAAAGGCTTGTCCGAAGTTTTCGACCCCATCCAGCGCTCGCCAATGAA
>CAYOON010000047.1:0-9532 GCA_964405595.1 uncultured Lachnospiraceae bacterium
CCAGTCTGGACAGTTCAGAGGCGTATGCCGCGTTTTCGGCGTCCACCGAGAGATCCACGCCCTTGGTATCGACCAGCGTCAGAACGGGGATCATAAAGCTGTCGCAGAAGGAGATAAATCCGGCGATCTTGCGGGCTGCCTTGGGGGTCAGCGTCTTGCCGGATACGGTAGCGACCACGCCGGTGGTGGTTCCGCCGATGGGCGCAAGACCCGTCAGCACCTCGGGAGCGCAGTTCTCTTTAAAGGGAATGAATCTGCCGCAGTCGGTGATCACGGCGAGGATTTCCTTAGTATCGGTCAGTCCCTCAAGCTCGGGAGTCTGGCGGGAAAGATCGTCGCCTGCCTCGCTGTAGGACAGTCCCTGATTGTTATTTTGGGGCAGCACCGAAAGCAGCTCTCTCGCCTTGGCGACAGCCGACTGACTGTCGGGGCAGACCACGTCAACCAGTCCGTTTTCGGCGGCTCTCTTGATGGTTCCCGCTTCCTTATCTCCCTGATTCTTGAGAATAAAGGGAGGATTCATGTAAAAGCTTGCCTGCTCGTTTGCAACGATCACGTCAAACTGGGATGCGGCGACAGCCGACATTCCGGCGCAGATTCCGTCGATCACGGCAATCTGGGGGACGATTCCCGACAGGTCGCTGACCTTGGCGAGGATCTTTCCGAAGGCCGACATTGCTCCGTTTCCTTCGGTAATTTTGGCTCCGGCAGAAGCGAAGATGCCCACAACGGGCGCGCCGCTCTTCTTTGCCAGATCGTAGAGAGAGCAGATCTTTGCCGCCTCGGCAGCTCCGACGCCGCCCTTATCACGGGCAACATCCTGTGCGAACGCGAAGGTAAGCGCGCCCTCTACCGCACCGTAACCGCAGATCACCGACGCATAGCCCTGACTTCCCACATAGGCGGACAGCTCGACGAAGGTACCCTCGTCAAAAAGCGCCGTGAGCTTGTCGTATGCACCGCCCTCGCGGACCGGCGGATACTTATTTTGCATATCCATAGTAAAACTCCTTCTCGACAGTCTTGATCTAGGAAAATTTTGTCACCGTGCTGTCGGACAGCAACACACAGGATTCGATGGATTTCTTTCGATTACGACAGTTTGCTATAGAAACAGCCCCTGTTTTTGGCAAGTCTGCACAAACAGGGCATCCGTCCGGAATCGGAAATCAACATCTTACCCCAGTATAATGTCATTATACAGCAAAACAAAAAAAATTGCAAGGGGTTCCCTGCAATTTCTTGAAATTTTTTCTTTTTTTGTGCGGTACGCTACGGAAGGATTCGTTCGAGCAGCGTGGAATTCATCCATCGGCAAAGAAAGATTGCCGGAAAGGAAATCAGGAACCAGATGCTCGAAAATTGCAGACAGATCTGTCCCATGAAGTTCATGGACATCCCGGAGTAGTCCCACACGCCCATATGAAGCACACGGTTGACCAGGAGTCCCACCGACAGCTCAGCTGTGGTTATAATGGCGCATCCGATCAACGCTTTGACGAGAATCGGCGCCTGCAAATGGGTCTCCACGAAGAAGATCGCGCACAGGCAGAAGCCGCCGGTCAGCAGCATAGTCCAGTGGGTATAGCCTCGGTAGATGGTTTCAAGAATTCCGTAGAGAAATCCGCCGATCAGGAAAACGTACAGATAGCGCAGCATATTGATGACCATGCCTTTCCTTGATTCCTTCGAATTTGTGACGGTTTCGCCCCCGGGCAAAATGATCGGCATCAGCCGATCAAGGCACAACCGCGTGTTTGAAGCCTGTGGCTTCAAACTAATCCCTGTTTTTTACTTTCCGGATCCCCGGTGAAACGGAGTTAGTTTGGTCGGCGAATGGATCGAATATGCAATTTTTCAAAGATCTTCTTGCTTTTTTCTCGAAAAGGTGCTAGAATAGAAAAAACGGCTGTTTTGAGGTGGATTATGGAGCAGGACGAATACTATATGGGACTTGCGCTGGAGCAGGCGCGGATCGCGGCATCCCTCGGCGAAGTGCCGGTGGGTGCTGTGATCGTATGGGACGACGGACGGGTGGTCGGAGTCGGCTATAACCGCCGGGAGAGCGGCAAAAACGCCCTCTGTCACGCGGAGCTGATCGCCATCGACGAGGCCTGCCGGACGCTCCACGGCTGGCGGCTCCATCGGGCAACCCTCTACGTCACGCTGGAGCCCTGCCCCATGTGCGCGGGTGCCGTGGTGAATGCGCGAATCCGGCGGGTCGTATTCGGTGCCCGGGATGAGAAGGCAGGCGCCATGGGGTCGGTATTCGGGATCGGGGATTTCTCGCTGAATCACAAGGCAGAACAGCTCGGTGGCGTCCGGGAGTCCGAATGCCGGGCGATGCTAACCGACTTCTTTTCGTCCCTGCGGGAGAAAAAGAAGTCGGTTAGCAAGGGAATAAGGAATAGTGAAGAGTGAAGAAGTTCGGTACATTTTCGCAGTAGGCGAAAATGTATCAAAATTTAATACCAAATACCGTATGTATTTACATTTTTTCTTGACAATGGTCGGAAAACATGGTATAATGAAGAGAATATTTTATTGAACATTAAAGGAGCAAAATTCCCATGTCTAACTATTCACTTGCCGCTTTCGCGGACGAAGCGTCGCCGCTCTTTTACGAGCAGATCGCTGCCATGGTCGAAAATGGGGTCCGCTATCTGGAAATGCGGGGCGTCAACGGACGCAACGTAGCGGACATGACCGCTGACGAGGTTCGCTGTGCCGATTATATGCTGAAATGCCATTCGCTGGCGGTCAGCGCCATCGGATCGCCCATCGGAAAGATCGGAATCACCGATCCTTTTGAACCCCATCTGGAAAAGTTCAAGCGGGTTTTAGAGGCCGCCCGCATCACCGGAGCAAAATGGATCCGGCTCTTCTCCTTCTTCGGCGTAGACAGCCCCGAGAAGGAAAACGAGGCGCTGGAACGGCTTGGAAAAATGGCGGAGATCGCCGAAGGATCGGGCGTCACCCTCTGCCACGAGAACGAGAAGGGAATCTACGGCTGGAACACCGAAAACTGTCGGAAGATCCTGACAACGGTTCCGGGAATCCGAGGGGTCTTCGATCCCGCAAACTTCGTGCAGTGCGGCGTGGGCACTTGGGAGGCATGGTCGGCGCTGGCTCCCTACATCGACTATCTGCACGTCAAGGACGCGCTGGCGGACGGCAAGGTCGTTCCCGCCGGACACGGAATCGGACATCTGCCCGAGATTATGAAGGCATTCTCTGATCAGGGGGGCGAGATCTTCTCTCTGGAGCCCCATCTCACCGTCTTCAAGGGCTTTGCCGAGCTGGAAGGCGACGAGAAGACCAAAATCGACGATTTCTCCTATCCCGACGCGAGGACGGCATTCAAGGCGTCCGCCGACGCGGCAAAGGCGATTCTCGACGGTTTTGCAGTCAGAAAATAATTAAATTTTTGTTTTTATTTTACATACGGAAAGGTATTACAGATATGAAAAAAGTAAAAGTCGGCGTTATCGGCGTCGGAAATATGGGATCCGGACACGTCCGGATGTTTACGGATGGAAGCTGTCCTGAATTTGAACTGGTCGCAATCTGCGACCTGATCCCCGAGCGCATGGACGCTCTGCTGAACGAAATCGGCAAAAAAGCAGAAGAAAAAGGCGAAGTCGCCCCCGAAATCGCAAAATACACCGATGCGATCGAGATGCTGGACAGCGGCAAGCTGGACGCGGTTACGGTAGCAGTCCCCCACTACGATCACCCCAAATATGTGATCGCCGCGCTGGAGCGTTCCATCCATGTGATCTCGGAGAAGCCTGCGGGAGTCTATACCAAGCAGGTTCGGGAGATGAACCGGGTCGCCGCAGAGCATCCCGACGTTACCTTCGCCATGATGTTCAATCAGCGCACCGATCACGTCTACCGGAAAATGAAGGAGATCATCGACTCGGGCGAACTTGGACAGATCAAGCGGGTTAACTGGATCATCACCAACTGGTACCGTCCCCAGAAGTACTACGACAGCGGCGCGTGGCGCGCCACATGGTCGGGCGAGGGCGGCGGCGTACTGCTCAATCAGTGCCCTCATCAGCTGGATCTCTGGCAGTGGATCTGCGGAATGCCCGTGAAGGTGGACGCCCATCTGCACTACGGCAAGTGGCACGACATCGAGGTCGAGGACGACGTCACCGCCTATGTGGAGTACGCGAATGGCGCGACGGGCGTGTTTATCACCTCCACCGGCGACGCTCCCGGCACCAACCGGTTTGAGATCCTCTGCGACGGCGGCAAGCTGGTCTGCGAGGACGGACGGCTGACACTTGACAAGAACGAGATCCCCGAATCCGAGTTCCGGGTGAACGCGCCCCGTCCCTTCTCCGAGCCCGCCCATCACAGAACCGTGGTGGAGACCGACGGACAGTCGCCCCAGCACAAGGGCGTCTTCAACGCTTTCGCCGCGCACATTCTTCGCGGCGAGCCGCTGATCGCCGACGGCAGCGAGGGCATCAACGGGCTGACCATTTCCAACGCCATGCACCTGTCCTCCTGGCTGGGACGTCCCGTGGAGCTTCCCTTCGACGAGGATCTCTTCTACGAGGAGTTGATGAAGCGGGTCAAGACCTCCCGCCGTAAGGTTGGCGTTACCGAAGAGGTCGCCGATACCGAAGGAAGCTACAATACGAAATAAGTTAAAAACGAAGTAAGATAAAAGCAAGCATACGAAACAAAGTGAGGTACCTATGGCTCTTTCGCCTATGATGAAGCAATATCTGGAGATCAAGGATCAGTATCCGACTGCCATCCTGTTTTTCCGATTGGGGGATTTCTACGAAATGTTCTACGACGACGCCAAGCTGGTGTCCCGTGAGCTGGATCTGACCCTGACCGGCAAGCTGTGCGGCGACGTCGAGCGCGCCCCCATGTGCGGGGTTCCCTACCACAGCAGCGATACCTACATCGCCAAGCTGGTGGAGAAGGGCTACAGCGTCGTGGTCTGCGAGCAGATGGAGGATCCGGCTACGACGAAGGGACTGGTCAAGCGGGACGTGGTGCGCATCATCACCCCGGGTACCGTCACAGACAGCAAGCAGTTGCCCGAGGGAAAGAACAACTATCTTGCCGCGATCTGCGTGGTTCCGCCCAAAGCGGCGCTCTGCCTGTGCGACATTTCTACCGGTGATCTGCGGGCTACGCTTGTGGACGACTACAAGGCATCCCTGCAAAACGAGCTGGCGGTCTACTCCCCGAGGGAGGTTCTGCTGAACGTGAATCCCGATGCCGATCCCGCCCTTTTCGCCTATCTCCGGGATCGGCTGTCCGCCGTGGTGCGTTCGGGGGAAAGCGATCGGTTTGCGCCGAACGGTTGTCGTGCGAGACTGATCGAGCATCTGCACATGGAAAGCGAGCGGTTCAGGGAAATTCCTTCCGAAATTGTCTGCGCCGTCGGCGGTTTGGTGGACTATCTGGTCGAAACGCAGAAAATTGATCTCTCCTATTTAAAAGAGCCGACGATCTACTCCTGCGGGCAGTTCATGGAGATCGACCAGAGCACCCGCCGATCGCTGGAGCTTTGCAAATCCATGCGCACCGGCGAGAAAAAGGGTACCCTTCTCTGGGTTCTGGACAAAACCTGCACCTCTATGGGTACACGTCTCTTGAGTTCGTGGATCGAGCAGCCGCAGATGAGCACGGCGGTAATCTATCGCCGGCAGAAGGCCGTTGAGGAGCTGGCAAACGAATACCTGCTCCGGGACGGGCTGACCGAGGCGCTGCGGGGCGTGCTCGATCTGGAGCGGCTGATGACCAAAGTGATCTACGGATCGGCAAACGCCAAGGATCTGCGGGGAATCTCGAACACCATGGCGGTTCTGCCCGAAATCAAGAAGCTGCTTGCCTGCTGCAAGAGCGAGATGCTGTCCGAACTGTATGAAACGCTGGATCCCCTTGCCGATCTCTGCAAGCTGGTTCAGGACTCCATCGTGGAGGATCCCCCCTTCTCGGTTCGGGAGGGCGGATTCATCAGTGCCGGAGTCAATCCCGAACTGGATCGCCTGCGGGACATTCTGGCGAACTCCAAGGGCTATCTTGCCAAGATGGAGGAGGAAGAAAAGGCAAAAACCGGGCTTCGGAACATGAAAATCGGCTACAACCGGGTATTCGGCTATTACATCGAAGTTTCCAACACTTCCCTACAGGGCGTTCCGAAGGAGTGGATCCGCAAACAGACGCTGACCAACGGCGAGCGGTTCATCACAGAGGAGTTAAAACAGCTGGAATCCACCATTCTGGGAGCGAACGACCGGATCTGCGCCATCGAATTTGATCTGTTCACCAAAATCAGAGAGCATCTGTCGAAAAACGTGCGCAGGATTCAGGAATCCGCCGGGATTATCGCCACGGTGGACGTTCTCTGCTCGCTGGCAAACGTGGCGGTCAAGAACGGCTACGTCTGCCCCGAGGTGGACATCGGATTTACCACCGAAATCAAAGACGGACGGCATCCCGTGGTCGAACAGATCGCCGGGGATGTGTTCGTCCCCAACGACGTCCTTCTGGACGTGGGAGCCAACCGGCTGCTGATCATCACGGGCCCCAATATGGCGGGAAAATCCACCTATATGCGGCAGATCGCGCTGATTACCATCATGGCGCAGATCGGCAGCTTCGTGCCCGCGTCATACGCCCGGATCGGCATCGTGGACAAGCTGTTCACCCGCGTGGGTGCCTCCGACGATCTGGCGGCGGGGCAGTCCACCTTCATGCTGGAAATGACCGAGGTCGCCTACATATTGAAGAACGCCACCAAGCGTTCGCTGATTATCTACGACGAGGTGGGGCGCGGCACGTCCACCTTTGACGGAATGTCGATCGCGAGAGCAGTCGCCGAATACAGTGCCGGAAAGAAGCTGGGAGCGCGAACCCTCTTCGCCACTCACTATCACGAGCTGACCGAGCTTGCCTCTACAAACGAGGGCGTGGTCAACTACCACATCGCCGCCAAGAAAAAGGGGGACGGGGTAGTTTTCCTACGGAAGATCATCAGCGGTGCCGCCGACGACAGCTACGGCATCGAGGTTGCCTCTCTGGCGGGGATTCCCAAGGAGGTTATCAAGCGTGCCAAGGAGGTTCTGGCTGGACTGGAAGAGCAGGCAGCTGCACCCCGGACGGCAGCGGTCAAATCGGAGGAACCCGAAATGCTCTCCATCGAGGACTATATCTCGGGAGAGATCAAGGATCGGATCAAAATGCTGGACATCAATACCCTGACCCCCATCGAGGCTCTGAATCTGGTCTGGGATTTGAAGAAATTACTTGGATAAAACTATCAAGAAGCCGACGGCTTCTTGATAGTTCAGGATGTCGAAAAACTTTATTAGTTAGAACGCTAAACTTAAAATTTAGGATGTCGTCAGCCAAGGAAGTTGGGGAGAGCCCGATGAGGGTAAAAACAAAACCAAAGGTTTTGTTTTTTGAAAACATTCGGCGTTTGAGATGGTTTCTATCAAAGCCGCAGGCTTTGATTCCCCTCTCGGAACGCCTGACCAACGGGAAGGCGTTAATTCGCAAACAATTTTTGCATATAAGATTTCAGTCGAAAACTAATAACGACTTTTTCGCACCAAACACGAAACCGCCGGAAACTCGGCCTACGAATCATGTTTTACGGTACAATAAAAGGAACAAAAAGCTATGGGAATGATCAACGTACTGGATTTTCAGGTCGCCAACCTGATCGCCGCCGGCGAGGTGGTAGAGCGGCCTGCCTCCGCCGTCAAGGAGCTGCTCGAGAACGCCGCTGACGCGGGCGCTACCGAGATCACGGTGGAGATCAAGAAGGGGGGCATCGCCTTCATCCGGGTATCGGACAACGGCTGCGGCATGTCTGCCGACGATCTTCCGGTGGCTATCCGGCGGCACGCCACCTCGAAAATCCGCACCGCCGCCGATCTGGACGGGATCACGACGCTGGGATTCCGGGGAGAGGCGCTTGCCGCCATCGCGTCGGTCTCCAATCTGCGGATCATGACCAAACGCGCCGAGGATGCCCTCGGTTCCCTGCTCTGCGCGGAAAACGGCAGGATCGTCGATCTTTCGGAGGTTGGCTGCAAAAACGGCACCACCATCATCGTGGAAGAGCTGTTCGCCAATGTCCCCGCAAGGCGGAAGTTCCTGAAAAAGGATCAGTCGGAAGCCATGGCGGTTACCGCCGTGGTGGAGAAGATCGCTCTGTCCCGCCCGGATATTGCTATCAAGCTGATTATTGACGGGAACGTGAAGTTCCAGACGGTGGGTGACAGCCGGATTCTCTCGGCGATCCATGCGGTTCTGGGACGGGATTTCGCCTCAAAGCTCATCGAGGTGGACTCCATGACCGAGGGTATCGAGGTGACCGGCTACATCGGGCGTCCCGACAATGTGCGATCCAACCGAAATTATCAGAATTTCTTTCTGAACGGCAGATGTGTGCGGTCGAAAACCGCTACCGCGGCGCTGGAGCAGGCTTTCGAGAGCTATATGGAGACTTCGAAGTTCCCCTGCTGCGTACTGCACATCTACGTCCATCCGACCTTCGTGGACGTCAACGTTCATCCGACTAAGCTGGAGGTCAAGTTTTCCAACGAACGGCTGGTTTTCGAAGGGGTCTTCTGCGCCGTGCGCAACGCGCTGATGCAGTCGTCCGACCGTCCCGACGTGCTTCTGGAGCCTTCCGGGATGACCCCCGAGCAGCACAGCGTATACAACGCCTTTGTCCCCGTCTACGACCGGATCGCCGACACCGAGGGGAAGAAGCTTACCCAGCAACAGATTTTTGACACCACCCCCGAAGAGCTGCCTCAAGCGGAGGAAAAAACACCTTCCGGGACGAAAACGGATCCCTTTGATCCGGCATTCTTCTGGGAGAATCTCCCTCTGCCGGACGACAAGGACGCGCCGCCCGCCTTCCGGGATCGCAAGCCGCCTATGCCAGATCTGCCCGATCTCGCCGGGATCTACGGCGAAACGGTTTCGGACGGGGTTCCTCCCGCCAATCCCGTTATCGGCAGGCAGAATCCGCCTGATGAAGTACCGGTCGCCCCTGCTGATCCGATTACCCCTGTCAATCCCGCCGAGCCATCGGACGAAACCGTCCCCGAAATCGCCGAAACTCCCGTTTCAGCAAGGGAAAATGTCGGAATCTACCCGGAAATCTCGCTGGATACCGAGTCGAAAGCAGGCGGATTTTTGTTCAGCCTGTCCGACAAAGCGGAATTCGATCGGTCGATGGGCAGTTATCGGCTGCTGGGAACCGCATTTCGCACCTATATATTCGTCGAACTCGCCGATCATGTGCTGATCATTGACAAGCACGCCGCCCATGAGCGGATCCTGTTCGAGCAGATGAAGCAGATCATGAAGTCCCAGAGCGGGAACACCCAGATGCTGCTGGTTCCGCTGGAGATCCGGCTGACTGTGGAAGAGTTCGACGCCGCCTGCGACTTCAGCGATTCGATTCAGAAAATCGGATTCCGGTTCACCCTCGATCACGGTACCATGTCCGTCACCGGGATCCCTACCC
>CAYOON010000048.1:0-9302 GCA_964405595.1 uncultured Lachnospiraceae bacterium
GGAGGAGGATTGCGTTAACGCGGTCGGCGTGGATATCAACACCGCATCCTATTCCTTGCTTTCCTATATTTCCGGTATCAACACCGCTTCCGCAAAGAACATCGTCAAATACCGCGAGGAAAACGGCGAGTTTGAAAGCAGAAAAGAACTGCTCAAGGTGCCGCGCATCGGTGCCAAGGCATATGAGCAGGCGGCGGGCTTCCTCCGTGTGCCGGGTGGGGAAGAGATCTTTGATAACACCGGCGTGCATCCCGAATCCTACGCGGCGGCGGAGCAGCTGCTGACGCTGTTCGGCTACTCCCGCGAGGATGTCCGCAACGGCGGATTAAAGGGCTTGCGCGATCAGGTCAAAGTGGCGGGCACCAAGACCGTCTGTGAAAAACTCGGCATCGGTCTGCCCACCCTGGAGGATATTCTTTCCGAGCTGGAAAAGCCCGGCCGTGACATCCGCGATACACTTCCCAAGCCGGTTCTGCGGGATGATATTTTAAGTCTGGAAGATCTCAAACCGGATATGGAGCTGACCGGAACTGTGCGGAATGTTATTGACTTCGGCGCGTTCGTGGACATCGGTGTGCATCAGGATGGACTGGTTCACATCTCACAGCTGTCCAACCGATTTGTCAAGCATCCTTCTGAATTGGTCAAAGTTGGGGATATCGTTCATGTGCGCGTATTGAGCGTGGATATTCCCAAAAAGCGCATTGCACTGACCATGCGTAGCAAAAACAGCTGAACAGGGGCAGATCGAACTTGGTTTTAATATATTAAAAGTCGAAATCGTTCTCTGTTCATAAAGCTAAGACGTAGATTGTGCAATGTAAACAAATTTCAGGGCAAAAATTTGGGAAAATAAACTCTTTCCTTTTTGCCGGAAATTTGGTACAATATTATATGGTCAATAATAATGTCTCTGCGCCCGCTGGGTGGGAGAACACAGGAGGAGTTCAAAAAGATGGCAAGTTTATCTCTGAAACATATTTATAAAAAGTATCCGGGCGGTGTCACTGCCGTTTCGGACTTCAACCTTGAGATCAAGGATAAGGAGTTCCTGGTGCTGGTCGGACCTTCCGGATGCGGTAAATCCACCACACTGCGTATGATCGCAGGTCTGGAAGAAATTTCCGAAGGTGAGCTTCGCATCGGTGACCGTCTGGTCAATGATGTTGCACCGAAGGATCGTAAAATCGCCATGGTGTTCCAGAACTATGCTTTGTATCCTCACATGTCCGTGTTTGAAAACATGGCGTTCGGCCTGAAGCTGAGCAAGGTTCCGAAGGATGTCATTAAAAAGAAGGTGGAGGATGCCGCCCGCGTGCTGGACATCACCCACTTGCTTGACCGTAAACCGAAGGCTTTGTCCGGCGGTCAGAGACAGCGTGTGGCGCTGGGACGCGCGATCGTGCGTGACCCGCAGGTGTTCTTGCTCGACGAGCCTCTGTCCAACTTGGACGCAAAGCTCCGTGCGGCAATGAGAACCGAGCTGACAAAACTGCACAACCGCGTGCAGACCACGTTCGTTTACGTTACGCACGACCAGGTCGAGGCTATGACCATGGCTACCCGTATCGTTGTTATGAAGGACGGTCTGATCCAGCAGGTTGATACTCCTCAGAACCTGTACGATCTGCCCTGCAACCTGTTCGTAGCAGGATTTATCGGCACGCCTCAGATGAACTTCATCGACGCTACGCTGATCAACCGCAACGGCGACGTATTCGTGCATTGGGGCGAGGAAGAGCAGAAGGATAAGCCCGCCACCATCTGCGAGATCAAGCTTCCCGCAGAGAAGGCAAACGATCCCGCACTGAAGGATTATATCGGCAAGGAAGTCATCGTCGGCGTTCGTCCCGAGTGTTTGCATGACGATGCCGCATACGTTGCTTCGACGCCCGAGACCTCTGTGGAAGCAAGCGTTGACGTAACCGAGCTTATGGGTAACGAGATCTATCTGTACGTTACCGCCGGCGAGCAGAACCTGATTGCCCGCGTTCCTCCTCAGTCCACCACCAGAAGCGGCGACAAGATCAAGGTCTCCATCGACGCTTCCCGCGTACACATTTTCGATAAAGATACCGAAAAGTGCATCATTCACTAATAGAAACGAACGAAGGGTGCGAGAAGCTCGCACCCTTTTGTTATATTCGCCGACCGTTTGCCTGACGGCAAAACCGCCTCTGATTTGAGGCAGATTAAGAAAGGTATGGTATCCTATATGAATAAACGCTCAATCCGCTGGATCGCGCTGGCGTTAGCGGCAACCTTGACGTTGCCCGTGCTGGCATCCTGCGATTCTTCGGACACGCCCGATAAGACCAAGGAGAGCACCTCCGGAACTACCGATGCCGTTACAACGACTCCTTCCGAGGCGACAACCTCCCCGGTCGTTACCACCCCTCCGACGGTAGCACAGACGCCCGACATTAACGTGGCATCCCTGTACAGCGCGCAGGTGGCGCTGGAAAGCTTCATCTCAAACTTCGCAACTAAGAGATCGTCTACGCTCCTCTGGAACAAGGCACCCTATAGCCGTTCGACCGGCGATAAATGGAAATTCTGGCAGAACGCCGAGATCTTTGAGGTTCTGGTCGATTATGCAGGCGTGCTGGACGATGAAGTGTACGATGAATATGTAAAATCCGCCTATACGAGTTTCAAGAGAGAGCAGGGCGACTACAAGGGTTGGACGTCCAACGCCTTCAACGACGACCTGATGTGGATCACTATCGGCACCGCGAAAGCCTATCTCTATACGGGTGATGAGGAGTACAAGAAGTGCGCGACATCGGTATTCAACGCCACCTTTGCCCGTGCATGGACATCCACCTACGGCGGCGGTCTGATCTGGAAAGAGGGCGAAACCTCCAAGAACTCCTGCGTCGAATTTCCCGCAGCAATCGCGGCCTGCCTGCTCTACAAAATCTACGGTGACGATACGAAGATCAATATGGTCAACTATCCGGCAGGCGATACCAAAGCCACGAAGGTAACCTATCTGGAAGCGGCACAGGCCATCTACGGATGGGCGAAGGGCGTTCTCCGGGTAAACGATCCCAAGGATCGGAGCTATGGAAAGGTTTTCGATAACATCAACGCAGGCGCGAACGGTCAGATTAACACCGGAACATGGGACGGTACCTATAATCAGGGCACCTTCATCGGCGCGGCGTCCCTTCTTTACGAGCTGACCGGCGATGCATCCTATCTGGAGGATGCCAAGGCTACCTTCCACTATACCGCGCTGGTGAAGTACGGTCAGCGGACGCCCATCAACGACGAGTGCAATGGAGATGACCTGCCCGGCTTCAAGGGCATCATGATGCGCTGGATCTGCTATTTCATCAAGAATCACTACGATGAAATCAAGGATGATATGACCAAAGAGATGGCGTGGGTCACCCGGAACGTGAATACCGCGTGGAAAAACCGGAACGATAAGAATATCATCTGGACCGCGTGGGGAACCAAAACCAATGATACCATGAAGGGCATCTCGGTACAGGGCGACGGCGGCGTCGATTGCTACAGCTGTTGGGGCTGCTCTTCCGCACTGGCATTGCTTATCAACTACCCCTACGACCTGTTGCCTGTGAAATAAGTTTTGATACAGAAAAGATCGGGAATTGGGACAAACGTCTCAACTCCCGGTCTTTTTTGGATTGTTCAATCCGAAAAGGGATGGTTTCACGCTTTTTCCGATTGATATGCGCGCCAACATCCGGGAAATGCGGTAATTTCAAGAAAATGCCGTATTTTGCCAAGATTTGTATTGACAGATCGGGCAAAATCGGTTATAATATAAAGAAATAAGGAAAGGAAGGTTTCGAATATGCAATACAGAAAATTCGGAAAACTCGGAATTGAACGTTCGGCATTCGGCATCGGCTGTATGCGCTTCCCCATGAAGAAAAATGATGAGGGTAAGGACGTAGTCGATCAGGAGCTTGCAAACCAGATCATCCATACCGCCATCGAGGGCGGCGTAAACTACATCGACACCGCCTATGTATACTCCAATGGGCAGGCGGAGTCGGTACTCGGCAAGGCACTTTCCGGCGGCTGGCGGGAAAGAGTGTCGGTGGCGACCAAAATGCCTATCTGGGACGTCAAAACCTACGACGATATGCCCCGCATCTTCGCCAAGGAGCTGGAGGCACTCCAAACCGATTATATCGACTTCTATCTGGTACACTGCCTGAACCGTGATCAGTGGAGACGGATGAAGGATCTGGGCGTGACTAAATTCCTCGATCAGATGAAGGCAGAGGGCAAGATCAAGTACGCCTGCTTCTCCTTCCACGACGGATACGAGGCCTTCGAGGAGATCATCAATGGCTACGACTGGGATATGTGCCAGATCCAGTTCAACTATATGGATATCAACAATCAGGCGGGTCTGAAGGGACTCGAGCTGGCAGGCTCCAAGGGAATCCCCGTGGTGATCATGGAAGGACTCTTGGGCGGTAAGCTGGCAAACGTGCCCGATACCGTCAAGGCGATCTTCGACTCCTACCCCGAGAAGCGTACCGCCGCGGAGTGGGGCTTCCGCTGGCTCTGCAACTTCCCGCAGGTAGCAACCGTTCTGTCTGGCGTTACCAACATGGAGCAGACCCTGCAAAATCTCGAAACCTTCGATAAAACCGGCGTCGGAACCATGAGCGAAGAGGAACTGAACATCGTAGCCCGCGCCCGCGAGGAATATCAGCGGCGTACCAAGGTAGGCTGTACCGGATGTCGCTATTGTATGCCCTGCCCCAAGGATATTGACATTCCCGGCATCTTCGGAACCTGGAACGAATCTTTCAAATATCGGGATAACGTGTCGAACAATGGCCACTACATACACAGAATCAAGGGTGAGGGACATGGTGCCGATCGCTGTATCTCCTGCCGCAAGTGTATGATCAAATGTCCGCAGGGATTTGACATCCCCACCATGCTTGCCAAGGCGGACAGCGAACTGTCATAAGTAGAATTGAAGTGAGGAAAGCAAAATGATCGACGTTCTGGTGATCGGATCGGGTCCTGCCGGACTCTCCGCCGTGCTGACCCTTGCCGCCAACGGGATTGACTACGTTTGGCTGGGAAAGGGAGCGCTCAGCGAGAAGGTTCGGCGTGCGGAGCTGATCCGCAACTATCCGGGAGTCCCCATGGCGAGCGGACGGGAGTTGTCCGACGCCTTCGCCCGCCAGATTGAGCTGACGGGACTGATCCTTACCGACGAGCTGGTCACGGGAATCTACCCGATGGGCGATTACTTTGCCGTTCTGACCGATAAAGGAACGTACGACGCCAAGTCGCTGATCCTCGCCACCGGCGTACAGTCGGCAAGACCCATCGAAGGAGAGGAGCGGCTGCTCGGCAGAGGCGTCAGCTACTGCGCAACCTGCGACGGCATGCTCTATCGGGGCAAAACCATCGCCGTGATCTCGTCCTCCCCCGATTTCGAGGGCGAGGTGGACTTCCTTGCCTCGATTGCCGGGAAGGTTTACTTCTTCCCCCTGTACAAAAATCCCGCCATCGAACGTCCGAATATCGAAAGGTTGACCTCCGCGCCGTCCGGCGTGATCGGGGAAAAGTACGTTACCAAAATCGCGCTGTGGGACGGCAGCGAACTGCCTGTGGACGGCGTGTTTTTCCTGAAAAACAGCTTTTCCCCCGCGGTGCTGCTGTCGGGACTTGCCATGGACGGCGAGCATATCGCCGTAGATCGGCGGATGCTGACATCCATGCCCGGCGTCTTCGCCTGCGGCGACTGTACGGGAAGACCCTATCAGTACGCCAAGGCGGTCGGGGAAGGCAACGTGGCGGCGTTCGGCGTGCTGGAATATTTAAGAGAAAAGAGCAAATAACGTGAAAAAACGCAAATTCCGTGAAACGGGAAGGGCATGATCGGTAAAATGAATGACGTATAAAATCCGAAGATTTTTCCGTAAAATTTGTCACGATCGGAATAAATCCATCGTTATTCACCTCAGACGCGCTTCAAACGGTCTGAAATATGAGAATCCAAAGAGAGAGGTATCCATGTCGCAACGTAAAAGCAATCCAATTCTGTCGGTTCTGCTTGTCGGATTCGTGATCACTGCCTGCACGCTCCTTTGCTCCTGTGGGAGGGAGAGCGAATCCTCCATCACGACGCTGAAACCCTACCAGCAGATCACGACATCGGCATCGAATCAGAATCATCCGTCTGAAAGTCCGATAACGTCGAACAGTCCGGACATATCTACAACCGATGTGTTGACGGGGACTACGGCATACACCGATCCGGGGACAAGCTCTCCGAAAACCGATCCCGTAACCCATCCGACAGGCACTTCCGGGACAAGCAGTACCCCGGCCGCAACCGAATCGGCAAAGCCGACCACGCCTAAACCCACAGAGACTTCGCCCAAGCCCACGCAAACGCCATCCACTCCGCAGACTACGCAGCCGCCGACTCCGCCCGTCACCACGGCACCCAAGACTGAGGTTGATCCGCCGGAGGTTGATCATCACGCAAACAGCGAGCTGGTGCGGGTCAAGGATTTCATCCCCGATCTCTATGTGGATCTGCGCTATGCGGGAAGCAACAACGAGGCGGGTTACCCCATTTACAGCTACAGCGACGCCTATCTGCGCTACGGAACCGTGAAGAAGCTGGCAAAGGTGCAGAAGGCACTGGAAAAAGAGGGGTTGTCCCTCTTAATCTGGGACGCGTTCCGTCCGTTGGATGCCCAGTATTCTCTATCGGTGATCCTGCCGGATAACGGAACGAACCCCATCAAGGGAAAGGCGGCGTTCAATTACGGCGGGACGCTCTCGCTGGCGATTGTGAAATCAGACGGCACCGCGGTAGCACTCCCCTCCGATTTTGACGAGGAAGGGCGGAAGAGCGACCGGGATTTTTCCGACGTATCGGCACAAGCGGCGAAATACGGCAAACTGTTGGACGATCTGATGCAGCAGTACGGCTTCAAACGGTATTTGAGCAAGTGGTATCGCTATACCGATACCGACGGATATTCGCTGATCACTACTACGACGCTGAACGAAAACGGCATTGCCGCATGCGAGCAGTGGACGGTCAACTGTACGGAATCGGTGAATATGCGAAAAGGTCCGTCTACCTCCTATGATGTTCTGAAGCAACTGCCCAAGGGCACGAAAGTCAAGGTGGCGTTCTTCCACGAGAAATTCGCCTTCGTGACCTACGGCGGCATGACAGGCTATATCTGCGCAGGCTATCTTACCCGCTCGGACGAACAGTCCTATAAGAAGGATCTGACGACGGTAAAGGTGGTCGAGAAATACAGCTATGAAAGTATGCAAAAGGATCTTGCCGAGCTTGCGGCACGCTATCCCGATCTGCTGACAATTTCCTCTATCGGAAAGAGCGAGGAGGGAAGGGATCTGACGCTGGCGATCCTCGGAAATCCCGACGCGAAGAATCAGATCTTTATCTCTGCCGGAATTCATGCAAGAGAGCATATGAATGTGACGTTCGTCATGGCGCAGATCGACTATATGCTGAATCATCCGGATAAACCCTTCGGAAATGACGGAAAGACAATCGGTCAAGTCCTTACCGAAACCTGTTTCCGGATCCTGCCCATGTCCAATCCCGACGGGATCTATATTGCGCAGACCGGAAAGATTCCCGATATGTTCAAGGGAAAGTACAACAGTTCGATCGCTTCCGTATGGAAGGCAAATGCCAAGGGCGTCGATCTGAACTCCAACTTTGACGCTGATTGGGAAAGATACGGCGGCGCCGCTGCCGTAACCGAGCCCAGCTATATGGGATATAAGGGAACCGCGCCCGAATGTGCGGCGGAGTCCAAGGCGATTGCCGAATACGTCCGCTCGAACCATTTCGATCTGGTGCTCAACTATCACTGAATGGGATCGGTGATCTACTGGCAGTACGGTAATAATAAAGTGGTGAACAACAAGAACAACGATCTGGCGCTGAAATGGGCAATGGTTTCCGGTTATACGCTGGGAGAACCCAGCCCCACGAGTACCGCGGGTCTGAAGGATTATGTGGTGGATAAGTTGGGGATCCCGTCGCTGACCGTCGAGTTCGGCACGACCGAGTGTCCGCTGCAGCTCCGGGAGTTCGACAACATCTGGGCGCGAAACCGCGATATGCTTTTGACCAGTGCGTTGTGGGTCGCAAACCAGAAATAATAATGAGGGGCTATGCAAAACGCGTTTGCATAGCCCTATTTAAACGAAACATTCAGTATTTTTCTCGAAAAGACAGCCTCTTCGACAATTTAGTTGGAAAATCTTGACAAATCACCGAAAATATGTTAGAATAAAGTCGCACTCTGGCGACGGGGTGTAGAAGCGCACCGAAAAATGGTGGCGGTTGTCCTTCCGACGCGGTAAACGTGATGGGAGGAGAAATTCTTTTGAATAAACCCGCCTTTCACGAAGACTTCCTTCGGGATAGTTCACGAAAGGGGGATGATGCCAATGAATGTAACATTTGCCGATTTAATTGCGCTGAATGTATTCATAGTGCAGCTCATTTCTCTTGTCATTCTGGTCATAGACCATTTAGGCAAAAGAAAGTAAATACAAAGAATTAACCGCCCCTCCTGCAAAAGTCGGCGGTTAATTCTGCCACAGCACAGAAGGACAACCGTTGCCGGGTGCGCTTCTTTCATGCTTATTATAGCACAATACGAAAGAAAAGTCAAGTATAAAGCAAAAAAATTCGCAAATAACCTTGCATTTTCCCGCAAACTATGCTACAATGCAAGACAGAATAAAAACGTAAGGAAATAAACGAACATGATTACAGTCACAAACTTAAGCTTCCACTTCGGCGGGCAGCAGCTCTTCAAGAACGTCGATCTGAAATTTACCCCCGGCAACTGCTACGGCATCATCGGTGCCAACGGCGCGGGAAAAACCACCTTCTTCAAGCTGCTCACCGGCGAGCTGGATCCCACCACCGGATCGGTGGACATCCCATCCAATACCCGTCTGTCGGTGCTGAAGCAGGATCACTTCGCCTTTGATGCCTTCACCGTGCTGGACACCGTCATCATGGGTAACCAACATCTATATAATATAATGAAGGAAAAGGACGCCCTCTATGCCAAGGAGGACTTCACCGAGGAGGACGGCGTCCGCGCCTCCGAACTGGAAGCCGAATTCGCCGAGCTGAACGGCTGGGAGGCCGAATCCGAGGTATCCAAGCTGATCCAAGGTCTCGGAATCTCTGTAGATCTCCTCTATAGCGAAATGTCCACCCTCTCCGAGCCCGAAAAGGTGAAGATCCTGCTTGCGCAGGCACTTTTCGG
>CAYOON010000049.1:0-9239 GCA_964405595.1 uncultured Lachnospiraceae bacterium
CTACGGCAATTTGACTGTCAAACATTCCGAGGGCGAGGGGATCCGCCGCACCAAGGCGGAGTTCGACGATCTCGCCGCACTGGCAAAGAGCGCCGGATTAAGCCTCGCCGAGCTTCGGGAGAAGTTGGGGAAAGATACCCTCAAACTCTAATCTCCCAGCACTCGCAGGGCGTTCCCGCAGGCGATCTTCTCGATCTGGCGTGGGGTCAGACCGCGTTTTTGCAGGGTTTCGAGCAATTCCGTCATCCGGTCGGCACTTTCGGGAACGGATTTCCCCGAAAAGCCGTCGAAATCGCTGCCCAACGCCGGGAGATCCTCCCCGCCGACCGATATCATATGGAGTATGTGATCCGCCACCCGATCCAGCGTCGGGTGGCAATCCTTTGCCACGAAGGGCGGATAGAAGTTGACCCCCGCGATCCCACCCTGCTCCGCCAGTATCCGCAGCATGGGATCGGACAGGTTCCGCGGATGATCGGCAAGAGCGCGGCACCCGCTGTGTGTGGCAAGGAAGGGCGATTTCAGTCGCTCCGCTGCGCAGTAAAATCCCCCGTCCGACAGGTGGGACACGTCGATCAGCATCCCCCAGCGTGCCATCTCGTCCACGGCGTCGATCCCGAAAGAAGTCAGCGGGCGGGACATCATCTGCAGATCGGCGGATGCCGGGAATCCCAGCACGTTGGGACGGTTCCAGCATAACCCCACGATCCGCACACCGGAATCCCACAGCAGATTCAGGCGGTCGTCCAGTACCGCCTCGCATTCCAGCATCCGCGCATCCTCCACCGACAGCAGGGCGGACATCCTTCCCTGCTCCCGATTGGCGGTTACGTCCGACGCATTTTGGGCAAAGGCTATTCTATCGGCGTGTTTTTGCAGCGCGTGATAAAATTTATCCCGATGGCGTAAGAAGAAAGCGAGATCGTCCTCCCGCATCCCTTTCGGATCAGGGAAAAAGATCGCAAACACCTGCCCCAGATAACCGCCGCGCTCCATTTTTTCAAAATCCAGCATTCCGTCGATGCGGTGCAGATCGTCCCCCTGACAGGTTAACGTATCACAGTGAAGATCGAGTATTCCGTATTGTTTTTTCATTGGTCAATCCCTCCGTTTTTACTATAACTTATGTAACAGAAAAAAATCTATGAAAAACACGCCGGATTCTGCATAAAAATATTTCATTCCGCTTATGATGATAGCAGGAAACAGGAATATTTTTCTGGAATAAATACGATCGGAGTGACGAGATATGGGCAGACCCAAGGGCAGTAAAAACAAGGTGAAAAACGCGGCTTTGAAATCGGAAACGACCGTTGAGGAGCAGATCGCGGCGGTCAAGGAGCAGATGGAGGTACTTTCCTCTGCCGTCGCGGAGCTATCCGCAGAGATCCGGGAGAAGAAAAAGCAGATCGGAAGCTCAAAAAAGGAGTTATCCGGGCTTCTGATGCTTCAGGAGCAGATGAAAAGGGCCGAGGAAGACGCCATCCGGCAGGAACAGGCCAAGCAGATCGCCGACGCGTTCCTCGCCAGCGGAAAAACAGTGGAGGACGTCCTTCCCCTGCTGGAAGCCAAGGCGTAAGATCCGCCGAAAATCCCCTCATTCAGTTTCCGAATGAGGGGATTTTCATTTTTATCCTGCCGACGCAGACGTCAACCGCTCCCTGATAAAGGGCATTACCTCTTCGCAGGAGATGCCCAGCGCCAGTGCGAACTCGTTATGCAGCAGCTTTTCCAGTTTCACGAAGATATTTTCGTCCGCCGTGTTCAGATGCTTTCCGGCGGCGGTAAGCTCGCTTTTGCGCAGATAGAGCGAATGAATCGCCTGCATCATCTGCGAAAGATCTCCGCCCTCTAGCACCGAGCGGAAATGATCGGCTCGGGTGCGATTATCCTCGATCCACGCCGATTCGCCCTCCGGAAGGGTCGAAAGCATCCGATCGATCTCGTCAGGCGTGATCACCCGTCTTGCCTGCTTCTCAATGCGATCGCTGTCTACGGGAACGTAGATCCGCGATTTCTGATCGTTCATCGGGCAGAGAACGTAGTATTCCCGTTCATCCTTCCCGAAACGCTCCGTTTTGACGTCCTCGACCTTGCACACGCCTCTCGATCCGTAGACCAGCATGGATCCGACTGTAAGTCTCACGATAATGATCATTCCTTCCCGTAATCTGCGAAAATCCGGATAAACGGGCAAATCTGTCGCTGATTTTGCCGTTTATCATGCCTTATGGTTCTATTATACCACATTTTTCACAAAAATGTCATAGGCATTTTGTACAAAAAACAGAAATTTTCATGCGCAGATTGACGGGAGGGGCGAAGCGGGGTTACTCGATTTTTGTTTCGAAGAAATCGTTTACCAAATTTTCATACGAATCCACACCTTGGCGATACCCCATAACCTGCGTGATATTTCCGTCCGAATCGAAGGTCACGTTATAGTTGTAATCATACTTATATTTCCCTCCGTCTACAGGATTTGAGGAAATGATTGCATAGCTTCCGTCACCATATGTGACTTTTATGCTCACGCCCGTCGGTTGATCCGAATAGGGAGAATACAGCAGGAACGACATTCCGGAAAGCCGCTCCGCGAACTCGGCTGTTCGATCCGTATCCAAGGTTTCAAGAATTTCCATCTTATCGGGATCAATGGGTAAAACATCGCCGACTTTTCTCACGGTTTTCGGGTTCGGATTGTCGTAGGTGAATAGCTCTACTGAAACTATGTCAGTATCATATAAGTGAAAACTTTCCGGGTCGCAGGCGGTCAGTACGGCGACTGTTGCCAAAAGTATGGAAACCAGCGTAAGTATTCGTTTCACAAAACCATCCTTTCAAATACTGTTTAAACCGCAAGGCGGAGCATCTTACGGCTCCGACATGCGGGAAATATTCAGCAATCTTGAAGCAGAATATCCCTATATCAGATAGAAATCAATCTATTTCCGATTCTGACACCTTGGTATATTCACTCGAGATTTCAAACAGCGTATCTTCCGATACAGAAGCGCTGAATTTTGTAACTTTCGGTGATCCCAAATGAACCTCTTTCCCGTCAATTTCACGGCAAATGTCGATCTGCACGCATCCGCCGTTTTGATAGAGGAACTTATAAGTAGTGTATTTACAAGTGCAAACGTACTGCACTCCATCATCGGTTTCTTGGGCAGACTCAAACTTCAGTTGTCCTTCGCCCCAGAAGTAGATTGAGAAATCGTCATAGGATTCATCATCGGAATAGGTCTTTTCCTCTTTGTTCAGAATATATTTCCCGTCAGAGATGTACAAAAGCTCGGTTTCACTATCCGTCGATAGATTCACCTTTCCGTTTTTGTAGGAAACGGTCAGCTTTGACGACGAATATTCATCGGAAAAATCGTATTCGATCGTATACTCGCCGGAATCAACAATTGCTGTCGGCGGGCAAGGTTCACTTTTCCCACAGGAAATCAGAGAAAGCGCGGAAATGAGGCTACACACAATAATCGAAAAATTTGTTATTTTGTTCATGGTAAAGTCTCCTTCGTTCTTGTATTTGCGTTTCCTTTATTCCAAAAGAAACCCTATTCCGAAACAAGGGAACCTTTTTCACGGGTTCCCTTGTTTTCGTTGTGATCGGGCTATAGCCCGTTTTCCATCAGTTTTTCAGCGAATGGATCGGCGCGGGGATTCGTCCGCCGCGGCGGATGAACTTGGAAGGGCTATAGGGAGCGACCTCCATGATGGGAGCCTCGCCGAGAAGTCCGCCGAAGCTGACGCTCTCGCCTACATTCTTGCCGATAGCGGGAATTACACGCACCGCCGTGGTCTTGGTGTTGGCTACGCCGATGGAGATCTCGTCGGCGATAATGCCGCAGATCACGTCCACGGGGGTATCGCCGGGGATGGCGATCATGTCCAGACCCACCGAGCATACCGCGGTCATCGACTCCAGCTTGTTCAGCGTCAGCGCGCCGCATTTTGCCGCGTCGATCATGCCAGCGTCCTCGGACACAGGGATGAACGCGCCCGACAGTCCGCCAACATGGGAGGACGCCATGACGCCGCCCTTCTTCACCGCGTCGTTGAGCAGCGCAAGGCAGGCTGTCGTGCCCCATCCGCCACATCTCTCCAGACCCATCTCCTCCAGTACCTGCGCGACGCTGTCGCCGATGGCGGGAGTGGGCGCAAGGGAGAGGTCGATGATGCCGAAGGGCATTCCCAGACGGTCGGCTGCCTCACGGGCGACCAGCTGACCTACGCGGGTGATCTTGAACGCCGTCCGCTTGACGGTTTCCGCCAGCTCGGACAGGTCGCAGCTCCCCGCTCTGCGGATGGCGCTTGCCACCACGCCGGGACCCGATACGCCTACGTTGATTACCGTTTCAGGCTCGCCCATGCCGTTGAAGGCGCCCGCCATGAAGGGGTTATCCTCGGGAGCGTTGGCGAAGACCACGAACTTCGCGCAGGCGATAGAATCCCGATCCTTGGTCATTTTCGCTGCCGTCTGAATGATGTCTCCGCAACGGATAATGGCATCCATATTGATGCCCGCCTTGGTGGAGGCGACGTTCACCGAGGAGCAGAGGAAATCGGTCTCGGTCAGGGCGTGGGGGATGCTGTCCAGGAGGGCTGCGGCGTTCTTGGACATACCCTTCTGCACCAGCGCGGTATAACCGCCGATGAAGTTGATACCCAGCGTCTTGGCGGCGCGGTCAAGGGTCTTGGCGATCTTGACATAACCGTCGCTGTCGGCATTTCCGCCGATCAGCGAAACGGGTGTCAGCGAGACCCGCTTATTGATGATGGGGATTCCGTATTTTTTCTCAATATCCTCGCCGGTACGGACAAGATGCTCGGCTTTGGTCGTGATCTTGTCGTAAATCTTCGTACACAGCCGATCCACATCGTCCGACACGCAGTCGTACAGCGAGATTCCCATGGTGATGGTTCGGATGTCCAGATTCTCCGAACGGATCATATTGATGGTTTCCAGAATATCCTTCTGATCGATCATTTGCATGGCGACAGTCCTCCGATCAAATGTGGTGCATGGTGTTGAAGATGTCCTCGTGCATGGTGGAGATCTGCAGGGAGTTCTCCTCGCCGAACGCCTTCGTCAGATCGACGAAATCGGTAAACGGAACGGTCAGTCCGTCGATGTCCACGATCATAATCATGGCGAAATACTCCCGGAGCACGCTCTGGGATATATCTACGATATTCGCGCCGTATTTTGCGCAGAGTGTCGAAACCTTCGCGACGATTCCAACGCCGTCGGTTCCCGTAACTGTGATAACTGCTTTCATGGTAGTGTCAATCCTTTCCAAAATCCACCTGCTTTGAGGCGGATGATTTCGGGAGTATTATAGCATATCCAAAGAAAAATTTCAAGTATTTTTCAAAATTTTCCGGACATTTGCGAAACAGAAATGCCCGGAATGCTTATCGGAAAGGCGAAAGCGGAAAAAAGTTTTCGTAAGAGTGTAGATGCGGTTCGATCGGTTTGTATCAGACTGTCGGGAAGGTTTTCATCAAACCAAATCCGGGCATCCGCGAAAATACGGATGCCCGGATTTGACCTGAAAAGTTCTGTCCTGTTATTTCATTGTCCAGAACTCGAAATCTTCATATTTGGAGCGGAACTTCACTTCCAGCTCTGCCGCGCAGTTGTCTATGATTTCGCCAATTTTCCGATCGAGATAGCCCGCGCGGAAAACCTCTTCGAAATTTTCGGTGATATAGCTCTCTTCCAGCGGCAGGCGATGGGCAATATAGTAGCCGCCCTCCGGCATCTCGCAGACCTCGCTGTACGCTCCAATCTCCAGCGAACGAACCGTATCCTCGAAATACTGCTTCTCCTGCCCTAGCGTGAATCCGCCCAGATTCATATAGCCGACCACGCCCAGCCCGAAGACCTTCCGGTACTCCTCCGCCAGCTTCGCCATCGACTCGCCGGACGCCGCACGATCGTGCATCTCCTGCATGATCTCCGCCCGCTTGTCGTCCTCTGTATCCGACTCGAAGGTCAGACCGATATACTCGGCATAGAACCAGTTTCCGTCCGCAATATCCTGCTTGACCGTATCATCGTCGAAGCTGATCGGACTGTTCTCGCCCGCCAGATAGGTGTAAATTCCGCTTCTCAACGAATCGAGTACGCACAGCTGATAGAGAACATCCTCGGTAATATAATTTTCCGCAAGATATTCCTTGAACTCCTCCTTGCTGTACTCATCCTTCATATTCCGGATCTCGCGCTTGATTTCGCTCTTCTCCTGACTGCTCACCGTGATGTTGTAGCTGTCGGCAAGGGAAACATAGGCGGCCAGCGTCCGCAGCATGGTGTATACGTTATCCTCCAACCGCTCCTGCATTGCGGGATCGTCCGCCAGCTTTTCGGGATCTATGTCGCTGCTGTCATAGATGGAGTTCATCACGAAATAGCGTAGGAGATCGTAGGATACATCCATATCTCCGATGGTCATGACCCGGTTCCAGACGGCTACCGTGATCGGTCCGCCGCAGCCTGTCATAGCGACTGCCAGAAGAAGCGCGAAGCAAAGGCAGATTAACCGGCGAAAAATACACTTTTTTCCAATTCTATTCATCAGGAGAATTCCTTTCTCGTGCCCGTAAGCTTGTTACAGTTTCCATCCGGCGGACAACAGAAGTTGTCCGCCGGAAATTTGATTTTATCCGTGCATGGTGTTATCAATTTCAACGCCGTGCAAGAGATCCAGCGCGTCGGACATCAGCTTCTGCGCCGCTGCCGACATTCCGTAGAAATCTCCGTGCTCGCCCAGCGATTTACCGTTCTGATCAATATCCTCGGTGGTGATCAGACTGCGTCCCTCGCTGCATTCGTAGTATCGGAAGATCCTCGTAACGCTGGGACGGACAAAATCGACATCGGTGGTCGTCTTGCCGTTTTCGTCGGTCTTATAGACGACGGTTTCCTTGGTCACGATCGTGATGGTCAGGATCGGATCGGAGAGCTTCGCCTTGGCGATCGCCTCCTCGTCCATCTGTTCCCGGATGTCGGCCTGCATGAGCGTACCGTACAGCTTTCGGGTGATGGTGGTATTCACCACCGTTCCCGAATTGGTTTCGGTAACGATCAGGTCGCTTCCTCTGCCGTCCAGACGGAAGTTCAGATCCACGTCCATCCGTCCCTTTCGATAGTCCTGCTCTACGCCCAGATCAAAGTAGCTGCCCTTGAAGGCGATAGACTGGATGTTTGCGATACTGGTAATGAAGATATGGCTGGAAACGTAGGATTCCAGATCCCAGGTAAGGAAGTAGACCGTACTCGCGCTGACCTTGCAGATCATGTTGAAGTTCAGGGAGTAGGCGTAGTAGTAGCTGTTTTCCTGAAGCGGGCTGAAATAGATTACATTATGAATACCGCCTGAAGAGTAGAACAGCTGATAGTAGGGCTTATCCAAGAAGTATTTCTTCATGATCTCTTCGTCCAGCGGCTGGGTGGTCTTTTCACCCTCCTCGTCTACCGCGTCATGTTCCATGGCGAGAACATTGTCTCCCAAAAACTCCTCGAACGACGAGATTATGCCCTCCATCTCGGTGGAAGAATAGTAGCCCGAAGGCGTCTTGGACTGGTAAAGCGAAACGCCCGTGAATATCGAGAAGGGATCCTTCTTATCCGCCTTCAGCGACTCCATATGGATGGCAGGCTGCCAGATTGCCTCTCCGCCCTCCTTATCGGGATAGTAGTACTTCTCTTCATTGAGAAAGAGCGCGAAGCTGTCCAGCGGATTGGCGGTATTGATCGGCATGCCCAAATAGGGGGTAACCATAGCCATGGGCGTGCTCAGAACGGTCGCCTGGAAGTAGATACTGGACAGGATATAAACCGAGTCCCGAACCTTCTTCTCTCCGGTGGCAAGATCCACCGATTCGTCCATGCTGCGGATATAATAGCTGGATCCGGTAGGCGTCTTGGAGCCTACCAGCACGGTATGCTCACTGCCGTCCCGGAGGGTCAGCTTGAAATAGATTTTTTCGGACAAATCCTCATAATCCAGCCCGTATTTGGAATAATCGGTGCAGTGCTCTTCCATTCTGGAGGAGCAGATCACAAAGCCCGTTGTAGTAACCATCTGCGAGAACAGATCCTCGTCGAAGGGGGCGTAGGTGAAGCCGGTCAGGTAGAACTGATTCGCGTCCAGCTCCAGTTTTTCATCTTTCTTTTCGTTATAGAAGAAGCCCCAGTCCACATAACCCGCCTCATTGTTCGGATTATGGATGTCGATACTCTGAATCTGATCCGAGCTGTAGTGGGGATAGAGCAGCAGCGTGTTGCTGCCCATAACCACCTCGTCCTGCCAGATGGTCTTTACCGAGTCGATCTCCACATCTTCATCCTGAAACAGCGGGCGCAGGATGAAGAAATATCCGCAGACCGCCAGCACCAGCACGCAAAGCAGCGTGATGATCATTCCCAGCCGTCCGGCAGAGAGCAGCTTCTTTTTTTCACTTTTCGTTTGTAAATTCGCGTTCAAGAATGTCTCCTCCTAACATACACGACCGTTCCCACGATGGCAAACAGCAGGGGAAGTCCCACGGCAAGTGCCAGCGTCCACACGACTACGTCGTAGGTGGTACGATCCAGTCCCTCGTCCCGGATAACCTTCACGGGGACTCCGAAGGATACCCTGCCGGAGTCGTTCATCTCGGTCAGTACCCGAAGCATCAGATCCCGGTTGGCATAAGCGTCCCGATCCACATATTCGCCGCCCACCAGCGCGGTGGTACCGCTGCACAGGATCAGACCGCCGGAAGGCGTTCCGGTCAGTGTCAGCATTGCCGAGTTCCCGGTAACCTCGAAGTTATCCGCCGATCCGACCGCAACCCCGGAAGCGGATGACGGAACGGTATACAGTGCCGACGCGCCGCTGCCGGTCAGGGTCATGGAGCAGGCCTCGTTGAACACGGCCTTCTGCCCGTCCGGATAGAGGGCGGACAGATCAGAGATCACGTCCCCCGCAATGCCGGACGACCCGGCGGGACTGCCGATCAGGCAATAGGTTGAAATCGAATTTCTGCCGTCGTCCCGCAGCTTTACGGGATCGAAGGTCACGCCGGCGTATCTTTCCAGAAATCCTTCCAGATTGGGCAGATTCATCACCTTGGGGTTCAGGAAAGCCATCAGCGAATGATTTTCCTTCTCCAGATAGCGTTCCAGCTTGCCGATTTCGTCGAACTGATCGGAGGTTTCGGTGCTGATATAGTCG
>CAYOON010000050.1:0-9228 GCA_964405595.1 uncultured Lachnospiraceae bacterium
GTATCGTGGTGTTACCTATCTGGCGCCGGACATCGAAACGCTTTTACAGCTTCGGCGATACACCGAAAGCGAATTGACGGCGGCGCTTGTGCAGTCATTCTTGACTGCGTGGATCACGACCGAAACCGACAACACGGAATTTCCGCTGAACGAGGTCGGTGCCGGGGACATAGACGGGATCCCGGGGGATCAACCGGACAGCATCAGTGCAAGTATGAACGAATACGAGATGGGACCCGGGACGATCAATCACTTGGCTCCCGGAGAGACCGTCACGTTCGGCAATCCGAATATTCCCACGGCAGGCTTTGAGAATTTCGTGAAGACGATCTGTAAGATGGCAGGCGCTTCCCTTGAAATGCCGTATGACGTTCTGATGAAAGAGTTCAATTCCTCCTACAGCGCGGCGAAAGGTGCGCTGGAAGAGGCATGGGAAACGTTCAAAATGAAACGGTCGTGGTTTATCAACGACTTCTGTCAGCCGACCTACGAATGTTGGCTTGCGGAAGCGGTTGCGACCGGGCGGATTAAGGCACCGGGATTCTTCGACAACCCGCTCATTCGCGCCGCATGGTGCGGAGCGCGTTGGGATGGACCCGCGCAAACCCATCTGGATCCGGTCAAGGAAGCGACGGCAAACGAAATGCTCGTGGCGCACGGCTGGAAAACCAATGAACAGGTCACGAGAGAATATTACGGCGGCGACTGGGGAGATAACGCCGATATAATTTCACAGGAAAACAAAAGATTCTGCGCGGCGTTGAAGCAGTCCTCGGGTGGCGCTGACGATAGAAAGGAAGGAGATGGAAGCGATGAATAATAAGTTTATTCCGCTGAATATTCGGCGGGCGTGTTACACCATGGCAAGCGTCGAAAACGACCATGCTGAAATAACGATGTACGGCGAGATCGTGGAGGCGCAGCCGAAAAACGACTGGACGGGAGAGCTGCTCGAAGGATCCTATATTATGCAGGATGAATTTCTGAACGATCTTGAAGAGGTCTCTTTGTCCGGTGCAAAAAAGATTACTTTGCGGATGCACAGTCTCGGCGGGGACGCTGGGGTGTCGATTCTGACTCACAACCGCCTGCGAGATCTGGCGAAAAGCGGCGTTGAGTTGACTTGCGTTGTTGACGGCGTGGCCATGTCGGGCGGGTCGCTCATTATGTGCGCTTGCGATCACGTTATAGTGAATCCGTCCAGTCTGGTCATGATCCACAAGGCATGGTCACTGCTGTTCGGCGGGTACAACGCCGACGATTTGCGAGCGGCGGCAAAGCAAAACGACGCTTGGGATCAGGCGCAGATCAGCATCTATAAGCGCAAGTGCAAGCTGTCCGATACCGTGATCTCCCACATGATGTCCGAAACCACCTACATGATCGGCAAAGAGGCGGTCGAGAAGGGCTTTGCGGACGAGCTTTTCGAGGATAACGATCTTCCTGCTATTGCGGCAAGCGCAAATCGCCGGTCGTTGTATGTCAAAGGCCGCATGATTCATCTGGCGCGGGGCATGACCGCGCCGGACACAATTCCCACGGTAACACCCGATAACACGGATGGTACAAATACAAAAACGCCGGATGACACCGGCAGAAATGAAGGAGGAATCCCTATGGCAAAGAACCTTGAAGAGCTTCGGGTGGAAAACCCGGAACTCGCAGCGCAGGTTGAACGCGAGATTAAGGCTGTTGTGTCGGCCGATCAGAACAACGCTGTCAATGCTGCGGCAACAGCCGAACGTGAGCGTCTTTCCAAGATCGACGAGATCGCGCATCTCTTTGACAGCGAAACGGTACGCGAGGCGAAATACGGTGAGAATCCCTGTACCGCACAGGAGATGACTTTCCGTGCTGCGCAGAAGGCAGCGAAAAGCGGCAGTGCCTTTATGGCAAACGCACTCGCGGACAACAGGAACTCGGGAGCGAACGGCGTCACCGCAACGCCAGGTGCGGTCGAGGAAGGGAAAGCGAAGACTTCCGAGGAACGCATGAATGAGGCACGCGGCGCGATCAAATCCCTGTTTGGGAAGAAGGAGGGCTAAACGATGGCAGAATTTTCCAGAAAGCTCGGCGAGATGAACTATGACGGTCTGATCACCGACATCACCCCGAAAACCGAGGTGCGCGGCAAGACCATCCGCAAACTGACCGCAAAGGCAGTCTTGGTCAGAGGTACGATCCTTGCCATGAGCTCCGGCACCGCTGGCGACGGCAAGCTCGTAGTCCTCGGTGAGACGGCAAAAACTAACGAAACCCAGACACCGGACTGCATCCTGTGTGATGACGTCGAAGTCGGAACTACTGCCGACGTAAACGTATCTGTTTATACTGCCGGATGCTTTGATCCCGACAAGGTCACGGTCAAGACCGGTTATACGGTCACGGCGGCGGACTACGATGCTTTGCGCAAGTACGGCATTGTTTTCAAGGCTGCATCAAATTAACAGGAGGTACATATCATGCCCGTACTCAATTTTTTTGACAACTATTTCATGATGGCAATCACAGAAGAAATCGTCCCGGAGACGAAGTTCTTCCGTGACCGTTATTTCCCCACCGAAGCAGAAGACATCTTCGCGGCGGACAAAGTTCTGACCGAATACCGTAAAGGCGACAGACAGATGGCTTGCTTCGTAGCACCCAGAGCCGGAGATATTCCCGTAGACCGCAGAGGCTACGAGATCCACGAATATCAGCCGGCATTTATCGCTCCGTCCCGGCTGCTCACAATCGACGATCTAGCCAAACGCGGATTTGGCGAGGCAATATATCCGGGCAGTACGCCTGCGGAGCGTGCAGCGCGACTCCAGCTCAAGGATTTGACCGAGCTTAACCGCCGCATCCAGCGTCTGGAGGAGTGGATGGCTGTCCAGACCATGATCAACAACGGCTGCACGATGCAGGAATACATCGATGAAAAAACCAAGGGCGATCAGAATATCGTAAAGTTCTACGATGGCACATCCGACCATACCTACACCGTAGCCAAGAAATGGGATACATACAGCGACTTTTACGGCGACGTGAGAGCAATGTGCGAATTGCTTTCAAGGCGTGGCCTGCCCGTTGCCGATCTCGTTCTCGGCGTAGATGCAGCGGATGCGATTCTGGAGCTGCCGAAGGTTCGCGAACTGTTGGATAAGAATTCCGGCATCATCACCGGCGAGATCAATCAGACGATTGCTTATCCCGGCGTAGCTCGCATGGGCGAACTCAATTTCGGTGGGTATAAGCTCACGCTTTGGTCTGTATCTGAAAGCTACGAGGACGAAAACGGCGTCAATACGCCCTATTTCCCGAAGACCAGCGCAATGGTAACCGCGCCCGGCTGCGGTCATATGATGTACGGCCAGATTACGCAGATTGATCATGGCTCGGAGGAACATACGACCTATGTCGCAAAGCGTGTGCCGAAGCTGACAATCATTCAGGATCGCGACATCCGCAAGATCCGCCTTGCCACGAGACCGCTGGCGGCACCGAAAAACTACTGCCCGTACATCTATGCGGCAGACGTTGTCGGCTGATAACGACCGAAGGAAAGGAGCAAAACGATGCGTAAAGTAAGAATCATTTCCGGGGCATACGGTCACCGCAACGGCAATCGGATTGATACGAAGGATCGCAGAAGCGAGCCTTTTTCGCTTGATGATGCAGAGGCTGCGCGACTCGTATCCATTGGGGTCGCGGAAATCGTCGGAGAGGACGTTGCAACACCCAAAATTGACGAGGAAACAGTCAATACAGGCGAGAACACACCCGAAGACGAAGAAAGCGCAGAGGACGCGGAAAACGCCTTGGACGACGAGTGCGATACTGGTGAGACACCCTACACGGAGCGTCCCGAATACAGTATCGAAACTTCCGCCACCGATCTCCGTAAAATCGCAAAAGAGGTCGGCATTACGTTCAAGGTGGGCACAACTAAAGAGGATATGGTCGACGAGCTTGACGAATATTTCGACAGCATCCCCGATCTGACGGCTGAATCGCCGGTGGAATGATGGATTTCAAGGCTATGGTCGAGGCGGACAATCTCGGCGTGTTCCTCAACGCCATGGAATTTGCCGACAAGCATATCGTAAAATACGATGGTATCACCTATGACGGCGGAGACGGTACCGGGATCCCGGTGCTGCTGACGAAAGTGAAAGAGATGAAGCGCCCTGCAATTGCATCTGACAATATGCAGGGTATTCATCTGGTCTCTGCGACGGCGCATATTGCTTTGTCCGACCTCGGAGGCGTAATCCCGGAGCAAAAGCAGGACATCTATATCGATAACGGTACGGCGCTGGGGGAACCGTTTTACCAGCGGTATACCATCGTCACGTCCGATTGTGAGATGGGAATGGTCGTGCTGGAACTGGAGGCATATGATGAGTAATTTTAAAGGGTATACCACCGCTATTCTTGGAGAGGAAAGCCTCGACAGGGCTCAACTTCTTTTGGCGGGAATAGCGGGAGGCTTTCAAAAGGCCGTAAAATCAGCAATGACTCGTACAGTATCCAGTCTAAAAACACAGGTTGGAAAAGAAATCCGTGAAGAGTATGCTGTATCTCAAAAAAATTTGAGACCAGAGCAGAGTATGCGAGTGAATTGGCAGTATAATGGCAGCTCAATAGAGGCAACGGTGTTATTCAGCGGTCACAAAATACCTTTATATCGGTATGACGGAACATATCCGAAAGTGCCTACTCCAGACACGTCCAAAAAACTGCCCGTTATAGTCGGCGGGAAATGGCGCATTGTATTACCATCAATTGCTACGCACGCCCATCAGAAGAAATCAACATCGCCAACCAAATTTGAACACGCTTTCGTTGCTACGATGGAAAGTGGACACACCGGAATCTTTGAGCGAACTGGAGGCGTTACATCAAACAGTAAAGACGAAATTGTGGAAATAATGGGCAAAGCAATTCCTGAAATGCTCGAAAATGAGAATGTAAAGCAAGGACTTTCTGATTATATGGTCAAAAAGTTCGATGAGCGCCTTGATCATGAGGTCAACGCAATTCTGAACGGATGGAGACAATAACGATGACGAGAAATATGTTTTTGCAGGCTATGAAAGAATACTGTGAGCAGAAAACCTCGCGTTTCAGCTTGCCTACATCCATTCAAAAAGGCGACACCGAACGGAAGTTCCGAGCGCCGGAAGTATACAAGATGCGGCTGACGGATAGTTCTGCCGCCAAAAAGCTGGCACCGTACATCATAGTCCAGTTTGTAAACGGTATGGACAAGCAGCCGCACGGGCAGAATTCCGACTCGACGTCGCTGGTTCGCTTTATTTTTTGCGTATACAGCGCCGATGAACAGGAAGGTGCGATGATGCTGCTGAACGTGATGGATGCCGTGCGAATCGGGCTGCTGAAGGATGTCGTTGTCGGTTGGCAGTATAAGCTAGACACCGACGCCGGTCTGGAGACACTGATCTATTCCGATGATACGGCTCCGTACTATGCCGGAGAGATGATCGGAACCTTTATCGCACCGCCAATTGAAAGAGAGGTAATCTTGAGTGGCTTCTAAACCGCAAAAGGCTGTAAAAGCCGAAAAAAACAGCGTTTTTGTGTATCTCGGCCCGTCTATCCGTGGTGTAATCCAAACCGGAACGATCTACCGCGGAACTCGCGTCCAGGTGTGCGAAAAGCTGAAACCCGCAATCGACAAATACCCGAAGATCGAAAGACTGATCGTCGAGGATGTCGAACTCGCGGCTGCAAAAGAAAAAATCAGAAACGGCGGTAACTCTTTGAGCCTTGCTTATAAGAGCTTGCTCGCCAAATGACAGGAGGAAAGAATATGTCCCTTAACCACGGTATCAATACTTATAAGTCCGACACCAACTTCGCCGCCGTGAAGCTGTTGGAGATCGGCATTCCGTTTTTTGTGGGCGCATGGCCTTGCCACGCAGGAAACGGATTTGCGGGAAAGCCGCAGATCGCCTATAATTTCCCCGAAGCGGAAAAGATTGGCGGGTACAGCTCCGAATGGAGAGATGCGAGCGGTAATCCCAAATGGTCCCTTTGCCAGGCAATGTATTCGCAGTTCCGGGTATTTGAGCTGGCACCGGCCATTTTCTACAACGTGTACGACCCCGCAAAGCATAAAAAGGCGGTTGCTTCGGCGTCCATGGCAGTCACCGATCATATCGTAATGCTCTCCGCTGACGTAATCGACGATGCGGATCTTGTGATCAAGGACGGCGACAATACGCTCGTCAAGGGCACGGATTACGAGGTCATATACGACAGTGGCAGATGCGTGATCGAGCTGTTGCCCGGGGGCACACATTATAGTGCTGCGACGCTGGACATCGCCTACAATGAAGCCGATCTTTCGACTATCACCGCTGCTGACATTGAGGCGGGAATCGAGAAAATCGAGGACTGCAAGGCGCTGTTTGGCGTCGTCCCCGATCTGATCTGCTGCCCCGGATGGAGCCAGACGCCTTCCGTTGCTACGGTTATGGCTGTAAAGGCGGCAAGCATCAACGGTCTTTTCAAAGGCAAAGCTGTCGTGGATCTTGATACATCTTCGGCGGGAGCGGACGCGTATGACAAGGTGGAAGCATACAAGAAGACCAACGGCTACACCGACGAGAATATGATCGTCTGCTGGCCTTTGGTGATAATCGGAGGTTATCTGTACGATTACTCCGTGGTCGTCTGCGGCAAGATCGCCGAAGTCGATCAGGCGAACGGAGATTGTCCTTATGAATCCCCGTCGAACAAGTCGATTCCGATCTCCGGGTGCGTCAACAAGGCTGGAGAGGAAATTGCTCTTTCGCCTCCGCAGGCTGACGTAGTCAGCTACAATGCCGGCGTTGTTACGGCCATCAACTTTGACGGTTGGAAATTGTGGGGCAACTATACCGGATGCTGGCCGAAAAGCAATGATGTTGCAAGATATTTTATCTGCACAAACAGAACGCATGATTGGATTTGCAATACTTTCATCACGTTGTTCTGGACCCGCCTCGACGGAGTGCTTACCCGCGTAAAGATTGACGCAATTGTGAACAGTTTCAACAGTTGGCTCAACGGACTGACACACGACGAAAAAATCTACGGCGGCGAAATACAGTATGTTCCCGAAAACAATCCTACAGCTGACTTGATCGGGGGCATAATTCGCCTTGACACTAAAGAGGCATCGCCTGTTCCGATGCAAAAAATCGATATGCACACAGAGTTCGACGTCAATTATCTTGTCGCCGCATTGAGCGCATAAGGAGGTAAGAAAGTAATAATGGATGCTGGTATCATCAATTATGCCGTATATGAAGACGGATCCGAATTTATGGGTATCGCCAATGTTACGCTGCCCGATCAGGTCAACAAAACACTGGCCGTCAACGGTGCCGGAATTGCTGGCGACGTAAATATGCCCATCCCCGGCCACAAGGAAGCAATGACCTGTACCATCTCGTTCCGCAATGCACCCGAGGCTGCATATAAGCTCTGCGAGTCTCGCAGACACATTCTCGATCTGAGAGTAGCGCACGAGGATTTCGACACCACGGCGGGTCAGATCAAAGTTAAACCGCACAAGCATATTCTTGAGGTCATTCCGACCAAGATGACTGGCGGTACGCTGGCACCGTCTGCGGCGCAGGCCGCGTCCGGTGAATATTCTGTTATCTCCATCAAAACGTACATTGACGGGAAACTCGTTCTGGACTTTGATCCTATGCGTTGGAGAGACGTGGACGCATCCGGAAATGACAACCTTGCGGCAGTGCGCTCGGCACTCGGCAAGTAAAAAGCATATCAGAAAAGTATCATCCGGGGAGAAACATCCCCGGATGGTTTATTATCTAAAAAAATTTGAGAGGAGCATAATACCATGGCAAATATCGACGAAAAAGAATTTAACGAAACTGAAAACGAAAGCGGTCTCGTTACAATCAAACTGAAGAAACCTTTGATTTACAACGGGGAAAATATAGACACCTTAACCTTTAAATTCGATACGCTCACTGGTGGTGACGGCATGAATATCGATGCCGAGATGCAAGCGAACGGAAAAGTAGCGGTAATTCCGGCTGGCAATACCGAATTTATTGCTTTAATGGCAGTAAGAGCCTGTACAAAAAACATCGGGAGAGACATCTATTCGATGATGGATATTCGCGACTATATCCGAATCACGAACGAGGGAAGAAGTTTTTTACTCGCATAAGAGTAGTCTGCGGGGACGGCGGAAAGTGGCTCCGAAAAACGTGTATGGTTCTTGCCCAGAACAATAACACGCCTGTTGATTATTGGCTGTCGATCCCGCTGTCCCAGCTATCCGGATGGATCCAGACGAACAACGAGCTGATTTCCGAGGCGAAGAAAAACCGTAAGTAAGGAGGGCATATGGCAAGCGTAAAAGAACATAATATGCTATTTAAATTGAGCGCACAGGTCGGGCAGGAATTTAATTCCACATTTTCTTCGGCGCAGAAGAAGTTGCTCGAAACGCAAAAGGAAATAAGTGCCCTCAATAAGCTTCAGGGCGATATAGCGTCCTACCAGAAACAGCAGCAAGCGGTCGAATCGACGGTGTCGAAACTGGAACTGTACAAGCAGCAGCTTGAAAATGTCCAGCGCGAGATCGAAGAATCCGGCGAATTCAGTTCGTCCCTTGCGAACAAGGAACTGAATTTAAAGCAAAAAATCGAAGATACGCAAAAAGCTATCAATAATCGCACCCAAAAGCTGAACGAAATGGGCGTGTCCCTCCAGAAAACGGGCGTGGATACTGCTAATTTGACGGACGAAAGCGCAAAGCTCGCCGCGCAGATGGAAGATCTCGCCAAAAAACAGGCACAGGCCGCCGAAGAAGCCAAGAACTACGGTTCGGCGGGGGTGTCTGCTTTTGATGCGGTCGGCTCTGCGCTTGTTGCAGTAGGGTTGCAAAAGGCTTTTTCCGAGCTTGTCGGTCTCTACAAAGAGGCTGTCGATGGCGCACGTCAATATGCAGATGAGGTTTTGACCGTTTCGGCGCAGTACGGGGTGGCAGCAGATAAGCTACAGTCCTACTACTACGCGGCAGAGCTTGTAGATGTTTCTGCTGATACGATCACATCGTCCATGACCAAAAACGTCCGGGCAATGTACAGCGCCGCCGAAGGAACGGAATCCTATGTGGAAGCGTATAAAAAGCTCGGCGTGGAGATTACCGATGGTAACGACCAGCTGCGGGACAGCGAAACGGTATACTGGGAG
>CAYOON010000051.1:0-9192 GCA_964405595.1 uncultured Lachnospiraceae bacterium
GACGTCCACATCCATTTCCCCGAGGGAGCCGTCCCCAAGGACGGACCCAGCGCCGGTGTGACCGTAGTCACGGCGCTTGCCAGCGAGCTGTCCGGGATTCCCGTCCGCAGAGATGTGGCAATGACCGGCGAGGTTACGCTGCACGGCAGAGTTCTGCCCATCGGCGGACTGCGGGAGAAGACCATGGCTGCCTATAAGGCGGGCGTTACCACCGTGCTGATCCCCAAGGACAATAAGCCCGATTACGATCAGCTGGACGACTACATCAAAGAGGCAATGCGCTTCGTGTTCTGCGCAAGCGTGGACGACGTGCTGGAGAATGCACTTGCAAAGGCTCCCGGACTGTCCGCGGAGCAGAGAAGCGGCGCGGACGAAAAGCGCCCTGCCATCTTCCAGACCCCCAAAACCGCGGGAGAAAGGCACGATCATGGGTATGACACCGAATTTCGTCAAAACAACCCTTAAAATCACGGCGGGACTGAAATCCCAGTTTCCGGGCGATAATCTGAAGCAGATTGCCCTGTCGGGACGCTCCAACGTGGGCAAAAGCTCGCTGATTAACCGCCTGATCGGGAGAAAATCGCTGGCGAGAGTCAGTTCCAGCCCCGGAAAGACCATCACCGTAAACTTTTATGAGGTGGACGGATGCCTCTATCTGGTGGATCTGCCCGGATACGGCTATGCCAAGCGTGCGGGAGAAGATCGCGCGCGCTGGTCGGCGCTGACCGACGGATATTTCACCGAAGGAAAGGGGATCAACCCCAATCTGGCGGCCGTCGCGCAGCTGATCGACCTGAAAGTCGGCCCTACCGCCGACGATCTGACCATGCTGGACTATCTGACCCAGATGAAGATTCCCTTCTTCGTGATCGCCACCAAGGCGGATAAGCTGAACAAAACCGAGCGCGCCAAGGCGTATGAATCGCTGTGCGCCTGCCCCTATCTTACAGGGAAAACCGTGATCCCTTTCTCGGCGCAAAACGGCGAGGGAAAGGACGAAATTATCGCCGAAATCGGCAAATATATCGGATAAATCATCCGAAAAGTAATGTTTGAAATCCAAGGAGAAAGACAAAAATGCTGCACCCCTGTTACGGAATCGGAACAAACGGAAATCTGACGGTCGGCGGTGCCGACACGGTGGAGCTGGCAAAGAAATACGGCACACCCCTTTATGTGGTGGATGAGAACACCGTCCGCGCCAATATGCGGATCTATCAGCGTGCCATGACCCGCTGGTTCGGAGTGGGAAGCGGCATTCACTATGCCAGTAAGGCGCTGTCCTGTAAGGAGATCTATCGGATCGCCAAAGAAGAGGGCGTCCATGTGGATCTGGTCTCCCTCGGCGAGATGTATACCGCCAAATCGGCGGGATTCCCGCTGGAAAAGGCCTGCCTGCACGGAAATAACAAGACCGACGAAGAAATCGCCGCCGCGCTGGATGTCGGAATCGGCGAATTCATGGTCGATTCCTTCGAGGAGCTGGAGGCTCTCGATCGGATCGCGGGCGAGAAGGGCATTGTACAGCCCATCATGCTCCGCCTGACCCCCAACATCAACCCCCACACCCAGAAGGCAATCTCTACCGGAGAACTGGATTCCAAGTTCGGCACTCCCATCGCCACCGGACAGGCGGAAAAGCTGGTTCGCCTTGCGCTGACCAAGAAAAACGTCATTCTGGAGGGCTTCCACAGCCATATCGGTTCTCAAACCTTCGAGAGCCAGCCCTATATCGATCAGGCGGGCGTTATGCTGGAATTCATGGCGGAAATGAAGCAGAAAACCGGATACGAGGCCAAAAAGATCAATCTGGGCGGCGGATTCGGCGTCGCTTATACCGAAAATGATCCCCGGGTGGACTACGAGAAGAACATCCGCGAGATCGGTGCCGTTATCGACGGAATCTGCGAGAAATACAGCCTTCGCAAGCCCAGAATCCTTATGGAGCCGGGCAGATCCATCGTGGCGGCCGCGGGCGTCACCCTCTACACCGTGGGTACGGTCAAGGAGATCGAGGGCGTGCGCACCTACGTCTCGGTGGACGGCGGCATGACCGATAACCCCAGATACGCCCTCTATCAGTCGAGATATACCGCGCTGATCGCAAATAAGGCGGCTGAAGAGAAGACGCTCTGCTGCACCATCGCCGGCAGATGCTGCGAATCGGGCGATATGATCGGCGAAAGTATGTACATCCAGCCGGCAGAGAGGGGCGACATCCTCGCCGTGCTGGTGACCGGTGCCTATAACTACTCGATGGCGTCCAATTACAACAGAGTTCCCCGTCCCGCCATGGTCTTCGTAAAGGACGGAGCTGACCGGCTGGCGGTTCGGCGGGAATCCTACGAGGATCTCTACCGTAACGATATTTAATCCCCCGAAAGAAGGCTTTCTATGCTGTACGATTTACTGTTCTCCGGTTACGATGCGAGAAAGATTCTCATATCCCTTCTGATGACCGTGCCGATCATCCTGATCTCGCTGACCTTCCATGAGGTTGCCCACGGCTATGTATCCTATAAGATGGGCGATCCGACTGCCTATAATCTGGGGCGGCTGTCCCTCAATCCGATCAAGCATCTGGATCCGATCGGCGCGCTGGCAATGCTGCTTTTCGGAATCGGTTGGGCAAAGCCCGTGCCGGTCAACTCCCGCTACTATAAGAATCCCAAGTGGGGTATGGCGCTGACCGCCCTTGCCGGACCGCTGGCGAATGTCCTGCTGGCATTTGTCGGGGTGATTCTTTACGTCTGCCTCTATAACAGCGGCGTATTCTCCTATGAAAGCACCGAGTTTTTAGCCAATTTTCTGGGGATGCTGCGTGACTTTCTCAGCACTTTCGTGCTCCTGAACACCTATCTGGCGATCTTCAACCTGATCCCGATCCCACCCTTTGACGGCTCGCGGCTCGCGCTGGTATTCCTGCCCGACCGGATTTATTTCAAGATTATGCGCTACGAGCGCTACATCATGCTGGCGGTTCTCGCTCTCTTGTGGACGGGCATTCTGTCTGATCAGCTGGACTATCTGTCAACCGGCTTGATAAACGGAATGACCTGGCTGGTTGACAAGGTCTGGTACGCCGTAGTGTCACTATTCTGACATTCATTCACAATTCTCGCTTGAAGGAAAGGAAAAACCGCATCTATGGAAAATGAAGAGCTTTCGTTCAAGCTGGAGATTTTCGAAGGCCCGCTGGATCTTCTGCTGGCACTGCTGGCGAAGAACAAGGTCAGCATCTACGACATTCCCATTTCGCTGATCTTCGATCAGTACATGGAGTATATCGAGCGGATGCAGAAGCTGGATATGGACATCGCCGGGGAGTTCCTCGAAATGGCGTCCAGACTGATGCTGATCAAAAGCAAAATGCTCCTTCCCAAGACCGAGCTCCAGAAGGAGGAGGATCCCCGCCGCGAGCTGGTGGACGCCCTGCTGGAATACCGCAAGGCAAAGCTGGAAGCAGGTATCTTAAAGGAACGCTATCACTCCTATCAGGGACGTTTCATCAAGGAAACCGACGAGGTGGGCATCGACCGAACCTACGTCTGCGATCATACCGCAGATATGCTGACCAAGGCACTGGAAAAGATGTTCCTTCGCCTCAAACTGGACAAGGAAAACCATACCGATACCCCCATCAAGACGCTGAATACTATTCTGACCCGCAAGATCACCCCGATCCCCGAGAAGCTGTTCGCCATTCTCCGGCGGCTGCGCAGGGATGGGGATCAGCCATTTACCGAGCTGCTGCTCCCGGTGGAGACCAAAAGCGACCTGATCGCCTCCTTCATGGCAATCCTGTCGCTGATCCGTTCGGGCAGAATCAGCTGCTACGGGGACGAGGAAAACCCGATTATCAAAATCAACCGTAAGGAGATTCTTTGATGCAAGGCGCAGAAAAGCAAACCGGGATTCAGGAAACGAAGTTTTCTGCTACCGAATTTTCGGTTTCCGACGAGGAAGCCGAGGAAATCATAGAGGCGATGTTGTTCGCGGCGGGATACCCGCTGGAATACGCGAAAATCGCCGAAATCCTGACCATGCCGCAGTCGCAGGTAAAAGAGATCGTTTTCCGCATGAAGGAGAGCTATCAGACCGGGCGGCGGGGTATCCAGCTGATCCTTTTGGATCGGTCGGTGCAGCTTTGCACGAAGGAAAAGTACGAGGACTACATCCGGGCCGCGCTGGGAATCCACCAGCGGGGCAAGCTGTCGAACTCCTGTCTGGAGGTACTGGCGATTATTGCCTACAATCAGCCCATCACCAAAGCAGTGATCGAGCAGATCCGGGGTGTGGACTGCGGATACGCCATTGCGGCACTGTCCGAAAAGTCGCTGATCGAGGTCAAGGGACGGCTGGACGTGCCCGGGAAGCCCAATCTGTACGGTACTACCGACGACTTCCTCCGGGTGTTCGGCGTGGAAAAGCTGACCGACCTTCCGAAGCCTGCCGATTCCGAGCAGGACGGCGAGCAGATCACCATTGAGGGAATCTGAAAGGAAATTGCCATGAACCGTACCTATAAACCGATTGTTCTCTGCATCTTCCTGCTATTAGTCTGCCTGTTTGTCACATCCTGCGGACAGCGACTGAAAAGCGAGGAAGAGGCAAACGATTATATCGACGCCACCGCCTATCAGGATAAAGGGCAGCGTCTGACCTTCACGGGCGGCGTAACCAACGTCGGCGAGTACAGTCTGACCCTTCTCCCGGACGAGGGATCTCCGCTTTCCGGAAAGACAGAGGTTCGGGTGGCAGTGTCCGGCAGTACGCCGGTATTTGACGAAAACGGAAATCGGATCGCGCTCTCCGATCTGGCACCCGGGGATCGGGTGAAGATCACCTATTCGGGAGCCGTGCTTGCCAGCGATCCCATGCGGATTTCCCAGTGTAACGAGGTACGAAAGCTCGGTTAACTCCGGGCAAAGATAGAAGGAGGTGATTGGTTGACAGCGCTGATTGTAATCGGATGTATTCTTCTCTTTTTCTGGCTGATCGGAATGCTCCGGGCCAACGTGACTCTTGCCTATGACGGGCAGGTTACCGTAAAGATTCGGGTGCTGTTTGTAAGCATACCGATCACTCCGAAAAAGCAGAAGAAGCCGCCGAATCCCAATAAGTATTCGCCGGAGAAATATCGGAAAATGCTGGAAAAGGCCGCCAAAAAGGCCGAAAAGAAGCAGCAAAAGTCCGATCGAAAGGCGGAAAAGAAGAAAAAGAAAAACACCGACCCGGATACCACCCTGGTAAAGGTCGGAGCATCCAAGAGCGGAGCCGCCAAGGGCGGCAAAAAAAAGAAGAAAAAGAGCGTCTCCGACATATTGGGACTGGTCGGACAGGTTCTCGGAGCACTGCAGGGGCTGTTCAAGAGTTTTGGCAAGCACCTGCGCATCGAGGCGGTGCGGATGAAGATCACCGTCGCTTCCGAGGACGCCGCCAAGACCGCGCTTCTCTACGGAGCGGTCTGCCAGAGCGTCGCCTATCTTGTGGAGATTCTCTCCGCGATCACCAATTTCAAGGCAAAGCACCGTGAGAAAATCTCGGTGGAAGCCGACTTCCTGTCGGAAAAGTCCACCGCCGATATACATTTGGTATTCCGCCTGCGGGTATGGCACGTTTTCGCCATGCTTTTCGCGGCACTTTTCGGATTCATCCGCAAAAAACTTCAGTCGAGTAAAGGATAATTATTATACGGAGGTATGAATATGGAAGACAGCAGACTGACCGGTGTGATCAACACCTCGCTTTCAAACATTAAGGAGATTATCGACGTCAACACCGTCGTAGGACAGCCCGTTCCCACCACGGGCGGAACGGTAATCATTCCCGTATCCAAGGTTGCCATGGGATTCGCGTCCGGCGGTGTGGATTTCTTCGGGAAGAACGTCCAGCCCGCCCAGAAGAACGCGAACTTCGGCGGAGGCGGCGGAACCGGCGTGACGCTGACCCCCGTGGGATTCCTGATCACCAAGGCGGACGGCAGCGTGGAGTATCTGCCCGTGACCGCTCCCGGCGGATCCAACGGCGCGCCCGCTCCCGATAAGATCGACAAGGTGGTCGATTTTGTGGAGCGTTCCCCCGAGATCGTGGAGAAGATCCTCGGACTTGTGAAGAAAAAGAAGCCCAAAGAAGAGCAGAGCAGCGAAGACTCGGGCGAGATCGAGGCGGAGCCTGCCGCCGATTCGCAGGAATAAGCCGGGATTTTGCGTACATTCCCGCTTTTGTCAGCGGGACGGCAAAGCATAAACAGACATCCTCTCTCATAGAATGAAACGATTCTGTTGAGAGAGGATGATCGGCTTGCAAAACACCGGACGGCGTAAACGGAGGAAGACGCGGCTCTTTCGTGTCCTTTTGCCAATCTGCCTGACTTTGTCAATCCTGTTTGCTCCCGCCTTTTCGCTGCCCGGCAGAGCGGCCGCGGAAACCCTTTCCACATCGGCGGAGGCGGCGATCCTGATTTCGACCGAGGGCGATGTCCTCTACCGGAAGAATGCCGACGCCCGCCTGCCTATGGCAAGTACTACCAAGATCATGACCGCGCTGGTGGTGGCGGAGCATACCGATCCCGAACAGGTGGTCACGATTCCCGAGAAGGCCGTAGGCGTAGAGGGCTCGTCCGCCTATTTGATCCGTGCCGAGCAGCTGACCGTCCGGGATCTTCTGTACGCGCTGCTGTTGCAAAGCGCTAACGATGCGGCGGAGGCACTGGCGATCTTCGTGGCGGGATCGGTGGAAGATTTTTCCGAAATGATGAACGCGAAAGCGGCGGAGCTGGGGCTTGTCAACACCCATTTTACCAATCCCCACGGACTGGACGATGAGGCGCATTATACCTCTGCGGCCGATCTTGCCGCCATAACCGTTTGCGCGCTGCAAAATCCCACCGTTGCGGAGATTGCGGCGACGAAAACTTACGTTTCTACATCGATTTCGGGCGTTACCCGCTATTTTACCAACCATAACCGCCTGCTTCGAACCTACGAGGGTGCGATCGGGATGAAGACCGGCTATACCATGCGTACCGGAAGATGTCTGGTCAGCGCCGCATGCCGGGACGGTTTGACGCTGGTGGCGGTCACTCTGCGGGATCCCAACGACTGGCAGGATCACAAAAGGATGCTGGACTACGGCTTCTCCCATTTTGAGAAGGTCAGCCTTGCCGCCCCCGGGGAAGTAACCTCCGAGCTGCCCTTGACCGGCGGAATCACCGATCGGGTACGGGTATCCAATCGGGATGCGCTGGACATATGGCTTCCGACGGGAAGCGCGGATTCGGTGGAGACGAAGATCGAGCTTCGAACCTTCGAATTCGCACCTATATCCAAGGATGCCGCCTGCGGAAGGGTGATTTTTGTCCGAGACGGCAGGGAAATCGGGAGTCTCGCGCTCTATCCCGAGTGGGATGTGGAGGCAGAAGAGATCCCGCCTACTTTCTGGCAGAAGGTGGGAAACTTTTTTCTGAAGATCCTGCGCTTGATCGGGGATCTGTTTGCTATACGGCACGGCAGTCGCTGAATAAGGCGGCAGACGTGTCAAAAAGAAAGGTATACTAAATATATGGAAGAAATCAGACTGCAAAAATATCTCGCCGATCAGGGGATCTGCTCCAGACGGGCGGCGGAGAAGGAGATTGAGGCGGGGAACGTCAAGGTCAACGGCGAGATCGCCGGGATCGGCACGAAAATCCGTCCCGATAAGGATCGGGTGGAATACCGCGGCAGACATGTGACCCGCAAGCGGGATAGCCATCCCGTCTACGTCATGCTCCATAAGCCCGCCGGCTACGTTACTACCCTCTCGGACGAGAAGGGGAGAAAGACCGTCGCCGAGCTAGTATCCGATGTAAAGGTCAGAATCTACCCCGTGGGGCGGCTGGATATGGACTCCGAAGGGCTTCTCCTGCTGACCAACGACGGCGCATTGACCAACGCGCTGACCCATCCAAGGCACCATATCCCCAAAATCTACCACGTCCGGGTGGCGGAAGAGGTCACCCGCGCGACGCTGACCAAGCTGTCGGGCGAGATGATCATCGACGACTATAAGATTCAGCCGGTGGAATGCGGAGTTCTCAGCCGGAGCGAGACCGGAACCACCCTTGTTATGACCCTGTACGAAGGAAGGAACCGCCAGATCCGCAAGATGTGCGAGCAGTGCGAGCTGACCGTCAAGCATCTTCGCCGGGTCGCCATCGGAGATCTGGAGCTGGACGTCGCCAAAGGGAAGTGGCGCTACCTGAATAAATATGAGGTAGACTATCTGAAAAAATTCTGCGGGATTCAGTGAGAAATCCGACCGTTCGGCAAAATCGGGCTGAACGGTCGGATTTTGTCGAAATTATTTTTAGGGAGTGTAAATATGATTCGGTATGCGAATGAGAACGATTTTGACCTGTTAAGAGAATACGATAAACATATTAGCGGAACGGAATTGAAAAACAGCATAAGCGCAAAAAGAGTTTTAATAATGTTCAATAATGAAAGCTTTATAGGTTGGTTGCGATTTAGCTTGTTTTGGGATACGATTCCATTTATGAATATGTTGTATTTTTTAGAAGATTATAGGGGAAAGGGGTATGGCAGGCAGTTGGTGGATTTCTGGGAAAAAGAAATGAGAAAAAATAAATACACAATGGTTTTAACTTCTACACTGTCAAATGAGCGGGCACAGTTCTTTTATCGTAAAAATGGCTATGTCGACTGTGGTTCGTTATTGCTGCCCAATGAACCTTTGGAAATCATTTTGTTAAAGAATCTGAACGATGGATAAAAAAATTTAGAAAAATTTCGAAAAAACCCTTGACTCTCCCCCTGACTGTAGTGATAAACTTTGATTGCAAGGAAAAAAGCGCGCGTTTTCCTATAATAATTCGTAAGGAGTGACACAATGTATAAAATCGGTGAACTATCCAAGCTTTGCAGCCTGCCCGTGAAGACCCTGCGGTATTACGACAGCATCGGTCTGCTGACGCCCGACGTGATCGACCGCTTTACCGGCTACCGCTACTATTCCCCGGCAAAGCTGGCGGAGTGTAACCGAATCGCCGCCCTGAAAGCCCTTGGATTTTCGCTGGACGAGATCGGACGGCACCTGTCCGCCGACAGCCCGGAGGATATTGCCCGGCTGATGGATGCCAAAACGGCAGAGCTGCAAAATACCCTCGCCGAAACCCAGTCACAACTGAAA
>CAYOON010000052.1:0-9186 GCA_964405595.1 uncultured Lachnospiraceae bacterium
CAACCAGCTTGGCGATCCAGGACAGACGGCGGTCGATGTCGTCACCGCCGCGGTCGCCCGCCTTGTACTTCCAGTGGGCGGCAACGCCGAATTCGGCGACCAGGTGCATCTGCTCGGTGCGGATCTGCACCTCGAAGGGGATGCCCTCCCTGCCGATGACGGTAGTGTGCAGCGACTGGTACATATTAGGCTTCGGAGTGGAGATATAGTCCTTGAATCTGCCCGGGATCGATTTGAAGGTATCGTGGATGATACCCAGCACTGTATAGCATTCCAGTTCGGTCTTGGTGATGATCCGGACTGCGTAAAAATCGTAGATTTCGTCCAGCGATTTTTGCTGGTTGAACATCTTGAAATAGATGGAATAGACACTCTTGACTCTGCCGTCAAGAGTGAAATTGAAGCCGTTTTCCTGTAGCTTTTCGGTGATTTCCTGCTTGATCCGGCTGATAAAGTCCCGATTCTGCCCGTATCGCCGCTCCACGTTGTCCTTGATCTCGGCGTATCCGATGGGATCCAGATAGGACAGCGACAGATTCTCCAGCTCGGCTTTGATTCGCTGGATGCCGAGGCGGTGGGCAAGAGGCGCGTAGACGTGCATGGTCTCCAATGCGGTAAGCCGCCGCTTCTCGTCCTGCTTGACCGAAAGGGTACGCATATTATGCAGACGGTCGCAGAGCTTGATGAAGATCACGCGGACATCCTTGGACATGGCGAAGAACATCTTCCGAAGGTTCTCCATCTGCTCCTCTTCCTTGTCGGCGAAGGGAATCTGCACCAATTTGGTCAGTCCGTCCACCAGCAGCGCCACGTCCGCGCCGAAGCGCTTGCGGATGATCTCCAGCGAGACCTTTCCGCCGCAGTCCTCCACCGTATCGTGGAGCAGAGCGGCGCAAATCGAGTCGGTATCCAGCTCCAGCGACGCTACGATCTCCGCCACCGCCACGGGATGGGTGATATAGGGTTCTCCGCTGATGCGGAACTGCCCCTCGTGAAGCTCGGCGGCAAATTCGTAGGCATCCCGAATCTTTGCGTAGTCATAGTTCATGCCGGGGATGTTTTCCAGAATCATCATGAGCTTATCAATATTGGAAGACACAAACAAGCACCTCACTTTGGTTTATAGGCATTTTATTCGACCATTTTCGCCTTGATTTTCCCGTAAAGCGGCGATTTTTCCAGGTCGATCTTCTGCCGGACGGCTCCTATGGTATAAGCGGCAATGTCGGAGCGGATGCTTCCGCCGGACAGTCCGATCAGACCGGTCTCCGACAGTACCTCTAAAATTATATGTAATTTAACATATCCGATTCGGGGGGCAAGCGCGGACAGAATCTCCCGGCTGCTGATGAAGCGATCCCGGTTCTGCCCTATCCTATGCTTGAGGAAGAGATAAACCGCCGCGAAATCGTCCCGGTTTGGCAAAAATCCGTCCGATTCCCGATAGCTGCCGCCGGACAGAATCTGCGCCGCCTGCTTCACGTCCCTGTCGGAGATCTGAAGCCCCGAGGGACGGAAGTCCCGCACGATCAGCTGCACGCTGTCCACTCCTCTGAAGGAGTTGACCGACAGCTGGAAGACCAGATCCACCAGATCGCCGCAGACCACGTCCAGATTCTCCCGCTTGGAGCCGAAGCAGAGCGCAACAAAGGCGATCCCATCCTTGCGGACGGTCATTTTGGTGTGTTTCCCCGCAAGCTCGGTGATTTCGGTCACCTTCGCCTCGGTAAGAAGAAAGAGCGGCGAAGGATTGGCCGCGCCGTAAGGCTCCAACAGGCGGAGCTGATCGGCTCCCGCCAATGTCAGATCGGTGGGCTGCACCGGGAATTCCACCGTCAGCTGCGGGGCCAGCTGCGAAGGATCGGTGATCTTCCCGCAGGCGTATTCGTTGATCCTCCGCCGGAACTCGGACAGTGCCGAGCGTTCGATGGAAAGCCCTGCCGCCAGCTCATGTCCGCCGAATTTCGTCAGGAGATTCGAGCATTCCGCCAGAGCCTCCACCAGATTCAGCCCCTTGATCGAGCGTCCCGAGCCCTTGCCCTGATCGCCGTCAAAAGTGATCAGAATGGAGGGCAGCCCGTAGCGTTCGGTGATGCGGGATGCCACAATGCCGATGACGCCGGCGTTCCAGCCGTCCTTTGCCAGCACCAATACCCGCAGATTCGGATCGGCCGTCAGATCCTGTGCCCGGATCAGCTCCACCGCCTCCGATACGATGCGATTTTCCTCCTCCTGACGGAGGCGGTTGATCTCGCAAAGCTCGGCTGCTGCCGCGCGGATCCTCTGGGGATCGGGGGACAGGAAGAGCTCCACCGCCTTATCCGCCCGAGCCATCCGCCCGGCGGCGTTGATCCGGGGAGCGATGGTGTAGCTGATCGTCGTAGAGGTCACGGCACCGCCGGGTTCGCCCCGTCCGCCCCGGGAAGCTTCCTCCAGAAGCATGGCAATGGCGGGACGGGGATTCTTTGACAGCATCTCCAGTCCCATGCTCACCAGCAAGCGGTTTTCGTCTAAGAGGGGCATCACGTCGGCAATGGTACCGATGGCAACCAAATCGGCGTACTCCCGACAGACGGGGGTCAGATAGTCAGTCCCCTCCCCAAGGCGGCGCTTTTCCATGGCGCAGACCAGCTTGAATGCGACCCCCACGCCCGCAAGAGCGCGGAAGGGATATTTTTCATCGGGACGCATGGGATTGACCACCGCCGCAGCGTCGGGAAGGATCTCCCGGCACTCGTGGTGATCGGTGATCACCAGATCCACCGAAAGCTCGGCGGCAAGCGCGGCTTCCTCGATTGCCGTCACCCCGGTATCCACCGTGACGATCAGACGGGTTCCTTCCGCCGCCAGCTTGCGCAGCGCGTCGGCGTTGACTCCGTATCCTTCGTCGGTTCTGCCAGGGATGTAGTAAGACAGTTCCTTTGCGCCCCGGGAGGTCAGATAGAGATAGAGCAGCGAGGTGGCGGTGATGCCGTCCACGTCATAATCGCCGTAGATCACGATCTTCTCGCCATCGGCAAGCGCACGTTCGATCCGATCCGCCGCCTTGTCCATATCCGAAAGCAGGAAAGGATCGTGGAAAATATGATCGGAGAATTGCAGGAATCGAAGAGCGGTTTCTCTGTCGCGGATCTCCCGGTTCCAAAGCAGTCCCGCTGTCAGGGGGGATAGGTTCAGTGCCTCTCCAAGAGCGCGGATGTTCGGATCCTCGCCCGGATATGCCGACCGGATCAGCCAGCTTTTTTTCATAGTATTCCTGCCTTTCTGGTATGCCGGAAGTTTGGTGTCGGTTTCGGCTTTGCCAAAATGGTTGTCGTAAGACAACCAAGGCACAAAACTTCCAGTCTGAAAAAGCCGCGCTTTTTCAGACTTTTCCTGCATTTCTGCCTGAAAAACCGATTAAAACATTGGTTTATAGCGTTTCATAAGCGCGATGGCACTGTTGATCCCGTCCACCGCCGCCGAGGTGATTCCCCCGGCATAGCCCGCGCCCTCTCCCGCGGGATAGAGATTCTCGTGCCCCATCGCCGTATACTCCGCCGTCCGCAGGATCCGCAGGGGTGCGGAGGTACGGCTCTCGACGCCGGTCAGAAGTGCGGACGGGCAATCAAAGCCCTCGATTCTTCTTCCGAAGTCGCGGATGCCCGTTTCCAGCATGGTGCTGACGAAGGGCGGCAGGACGGTGTGCAGATCGCAGAGGGTAAAGCGATCGCCGCCCATATAGGTGGACTGTACGTCGGTAGGTTCGCTGCCCGTCTTTCCCGAGAGGAAGTCTCCCACCGTTTGCAGGGGCGCGCGATAATTCCCGCCGCCTGCGAGATAGGCGGTTCGCTCCAGATTTCGCTGGAAGTCGATGGCCGACTTCGGCGTTCCGCCGTAATCGGAGGGGAAAACCGAGACAGCCAGCGCGGAGTTAGCGTTCTTTCCGGCTCTGGCGTGACGGCTCATGCCGTTGGTCACCACCGCGCCCTCCTCGGAGGTCGCGGCGACCACCTCGCCGCCGGGACACATACAAAAGCTGTAGACGCCCCGCTCGCCGATCCGTTTGGATAGCGAGTATTCCCCGGGCGGGAGCAGCGGCGCGAAATCGCCATAGAGTGCATGGCTGATCTTCTCCTGCAAATGCTCAATCCGCACGCCTACCGAAAAGGGCTTCGGTTCCAGAGCAAATCCGCTGTCCATTAGCCAGAAGTAGGTGTCCCGGCTGCTGTGACCGGGCGCAAGCGTCAGACTGCCGCAGGGGATCTCCCCTCGATCGGTCAGCGCGGCGAGAATCCTGCCGTCCGGATCGGTCTTCATACCTGTGAGCTTGGTGTGATAGAGGATCGTTCCTCCCAGTTCGGTGATCCGCTCGGCGATTTTCTCCACGATGCCGAGCAGCAGATCAGTGCCGATATGGGGTTTGGCGTTCGTAAGGATGTCCTTCGGCGCTCCGAATTTGCAGAGCTGTTCCAGAACATAGCTGCATTTCGGATCGTTTATCCTCGTGATCAGCTTGCCGTCCGAGAAAGTACCCGCGCCGCCCGCGCCGAACTGGATGTTCTGCTCGGGATCCAGAATCCCGGTCTGATAGAAGCGTTCCACCGCCTGCCCACGTTCCCGCACGTCGCCGCCCCGCTCCAATACAACGGGTCGGTAGCCGTTTTCGGCAAGCAGCAGGGCGTGGAACATCCCGCAGGGGCCGAATCCCACCACAACAGGCGGGGCAGACAGGGGATCGCTTCCGAATCGGATCTCCATATCTTCCTCTTTGATCGCCGCGGCATCCAATCGGGACAGGCTTCCCGGGTCGGGGATCTTCCTGACTTCTACCGTCACCGAATAGAGGAACACGATGTGATCCCGCTTTCTGGCGTCCACCGATTTCTTGGAAATCTTCACCGATAATGGGAAAATTCCCTCCCGCCGGAGGCGGGAGGTGGCATTTGCGAGTGCTTTCTGATCAGGATCGCTCTCGTCGACCCTGATTTTTATGTTATGAAGCAGAATTCTGTTACTCATAGATCTTGTTCGGGAGGTTCCGACGTTCCGGGCGTCGTACTCGGAGTGATAACCGTCAGTGTGACCTCGTATTCGCCCATTGAATAGGCGGCTTTTGTGTATGCCGAGGGGATCCGGATCTCGACCACCGCCTTGGAGGTCTCGGGATCGTAGGTATTGGTGTTCACATACAGCGACAGGTCGGCAAGCGAGTTTATAAACTGTTCGAAGTTGTGATCATCTCCCGCTGAACGGAAGGTAACGGACAGTTTCGTATCCGGATCTATGGCAAAGTGTTCGGGATCGGAAAGCGTAAACGCGGACAGCTCTACCGTTTCGCTGCGGATGGCGCTGACGTTTACGGTCAGGGTTGCGCCCTCGAAAGGCGATCCGTCCTCCAGCGTGATCTGGACTCCCTCCACGCCTGCGGGCAGCCGACAGGAAAGTCCGGTCAGCACCTGATTTTCATACAGCTTCTTCTCGTCCAGCTTTCCGTCGGTAACGAAATCGGCATCGGGCAGGATCAGCGAAAGTTTGTCCGATTGAAGCAGCTTGTGAATCTGCTCCAGTTCGCCGACAACCCGGACTTTTGCGGGGCTGATCGTCAGAACTCCGTCGCCGCCGAGGAAACCGTTTCGCTGTCCCACCGACAGATCAATGGTTGCTTCCTTCTGCACATTCAGCGTAACCGCGATTCCGCCCTGTGGCGAATCGGTACGGACGGTGATAGGCAGATCCAGCACGTTTCCTGCCTCATCCAGCAGATAGACCCCGGCGGATACGATGATCTCGCTGTTGGAGATCGTTCCGATGGCAACGGTACGGATCTCGACGCCGGCAACCCGGTTCAGGTTGGCGGTGTTGCCCTCCAGCGTCACCTTGGAGACATTAACCGACGTGGCAATGGTACATCCCGATTCGCGGATCCAGCCTACCAATTGGATATTCTCGCTTCCAACCTCGAAGACTCGGGTGTCCGGCTTATCAATGGTTACTTGTATTTTTTCAACCGACAGCGTGGCATCAAAGCCCTCGGGAACCTCCGAATGCACGTCCAGCTCAAAGGTTCCGGCACTGTCGATATGCTGTTCGGACAGATCCACATACAGACGAATGTCCGAGCTGCTGAGCTTCCTGACGCTTTCCTCCTTGCCCGACAGGGTAATGGAAAGAGCCTCCTCGCTGACGCTTTGGACGATCAGTCCGTACTGGTTTTTCAGTTCGCTCTCGCCGTCGATTTCCAGCTTCTGGGAACTGAACACGATCTGTGAAACATCGGTATGCTCCGTCATGCTGACGTATCCCCACAGAACCAGCGCCGCAATCAGCGACAGAATGTATGCGATAATGTTTGCCTTCCGGCTTTTGGGAACCACATAATCGGTTTTCCCCTCGTTGGCAACGTATTCCTGTTTATGTGATGAATTATGGATCATTGTGACCTCGCCTTTCTTCGGTCGTCTTTCAGCGGGGATTCTCCGACGAATCGGAATCGTTCTTCTTCTGCCGCTCACGGATCGCCTTCTCGCGCTCGCGATTTGCAACCGCGATGGCTTCATCCGCCTTTCTGGCAGCTCTTTCGGCGCGTCTGTCCTGCAAGGTCCGCTTGCCGGAGACAATCTCGGTGATGGGCTTGGGCTTCATTACCTCCATCAGCTCGCTGTACAGGCGGGTATAATCGTAGTTGCGTTTCAGCTCGCCGCCTATCGCCAGCGAGATGGTGCCCGTCTCCTCGCTGACCACCACGACCACGGCGTCGCTCTTCTCGCTCATGCCGATGGCCGCCCGGTGTCGGGTTCCGAAATCCTTCCCCACCACGTTGGTGGCAAGGGGGAGCTTACAGCCCGCCGAATGGATCCGGTTGTTCTTGATAATCACCGCGCCGTCGTGGAGCGGAGCCTTATTGAAGAAGATGTTTTTCAGCATCAGCTTGCTGACATCGGCATTGACGAAGTTGCCGGAGCAGACATATTCCTCCAGACCGGTGGTGCGTTCCAGCACGATCAGCGCGCCGGTCTGGTCGCTGGACATATCGCAGGCCGCCTCGCAGATGTTCTTGACAGTGCTCCGAAGCTGCGCAATATCTTTGGACTCGTTCCGGGGGATCAGATTTCGCACGCCGCCGACCTTTTCCAGCATATCCCGGATTTCGGGCTGGAAAACCACGATCAGTGAGATCAGTCCGATCTGGAAGAGGTTTTGCAGGATGAAATTGATCGCTTTCAGATCCAGTGCGGCACCAATCAGCTGAAAAACGAAGAGCACGGCAACGCCTCCTGCCAGTTTTCCGGCTCTGCGCTCTCTTATAAAGCGAATGAACCAGTAAAACAGCAGGGAAATCAGAACAATATCCACGAGATCCATGAGACCTATATTCAGGTATCTTTTGATAATGTCTTGAATCATAGTCGGTACCGCTTCCCTTTCGGCGGAAGCTCCTTTCAATCAATGTGGGTTCGGATCGGAATGCCCGGAAACGGCTCTGATCCGCCGATTTTATTCCAGTTTTATTATATAATATTTTATCGGATCTGTCAACAAGATTTTCATCGAAAAACGAAAAAATCCGTAAAAAATCTAAGTCTTTTACGGATTTTTCACAAGCGCTCCTTGCATACTGTTCCGGCGGACGAACTCCTTGTCGATCTCGTTCATCACCGTGAACTTTTTCCGGCTCCAGTCGGGAGCCAGTAAACTTTCCGCCGCCCCGTCTCCGGTGACTCTGCCGATCACAATATCGGACGGAATCCGCTCCAGCTGATCGCAGAGAGTGAACACATAGTCCTCTCTGGTCATTGGCGTGACTTTCCCTTGCAGGTAAAGATCGCCCAGCGGGGTGTCTTTCAGGATATGGAGCAGATGAAACTTAATGGAAAAGGGATGCAGCTGACCTATCCTGCGTGCACTCTCCACCATCCGGCCGTGATCCTCTCCCGGCAGTCCGTTGATCAGATGGACGCAGACGTTCAATCCGGACAGCTTCTCATAGCCCGACAGGAAATCCGCGTAGCTATGGCATCTGTGGATCGCTGCCGCGGTGTCGTCGAAGACGGTTTGCAGCCCCAGCTCCACAGTCAGGAAGGTTCGCTCCGCCAGCTCATGCAGATAGTCCGCCATCCGATCACAGATACAGTCGGCGCGGGTGGCGATGGCGATTCCCTCCACGTTCGGGCTGTTCAGTGCCTCTTCGTATTTTGCCTTCAAGCGATCGAAGTCGCCGTATGTATTGGTATGCGCCTGAAAATAGGGGATACAGCCGATTCCCTGCCCCCACTTGCGCTCCATGACGATCCGCCCATCGGCGATCTGCTCTGTCACCGATTGCAGTGCGGATCCGGCGAAATCGCCGCTGCCTCTGGGGGAGCAGTAGATACAGCCGCCTGTACCCTTGGTTCCGTCGATGTTGGGGCAGGTGCAGCCGATGTCCAGCGGGATTTTGCAGACCTTCCTGCCGAAATGCTGCCGAAGAAAGTAATCATAGGTGTAGTAGCGTTTGTTGGAATCGCTGTAGGGGAAGGGATTTTGCTGCTTCATGAGAGATCTCCTGCAAAATTTTTTCTGTTTTGGAAAAGTCCGGAGGGACTTCATGGGGAAGTCCCTCCGGCGGGGTGCGATGCCCCGGGTCATGGTATTATGCTCACATATACCCGACGAATTCGTCTCCGAAGAAACGCTTCACGTCCTCGGCGGAGAGCTTGAAGGTCTTTACCGAATCCTTCACGAAATAGCCGATCCGCTGATCGCCGACCGTTCTGCGCAGGGCGTTGTACTGCGCCTTCCATGTGGCAACATCGGGATGATAGTTTGCCTTCCAACGCTCGATATTATAGGGCATATCGGGCAGGATCTCGTTATAGATGGCATCCAGTCTCGCCTGCGCCAGATCGGGCGTCAGCGTGTTCTTCAGATGGAAGCCCAGACGCTCCAGGAAGTAATCCCGGAATGCGGTATTCTTCATCAGCGCGCGGAAAATTCCATGGAGACGGTTCAGGTTGGAGTTGGTCATGATATACTCAACTTCGTCCTGCGTCGTGCGCACATCAAAGCAGAGATCACAGTCGAACAGCATGAAATGCCACTTGCCGTCGCCGTATTCGGGAGACTTCACGGCGCGGATATTACCGCTGTCCCGGTCGCCGCCCCACATCCGCATGATATACACGTCTACAAGGCTCTCCAGATTCAGCTGATCGGTCACCCACTTGT
>CAYOON010000053.1:0-9096 GCA_964405595.1 uncultured Lachnospiraceae bacterium
CCTGCGGGTGCCAGACCGACGGACGATTCCGCCGGGATGCAATTTCCTACGTCCGCTACTCCTACTATCATCGGCACAAAATCTATCTGGGGTGATAAAGAGGGTGTAGAGGACTTCGTAAAGCTGTTGAATACCGAAAAAGGCTGGGAAAACGAGCCGATGAACAAGCTCGAAGATGACAGGGATGAACTGAATTATCAGTTCAATACTTCCTACAGTGCCGAAAATATCCTGCGGATTCATTCCAGCGATCTGGAGGGACAGGATGACTACCAGATCTATCAGCAGTACGGTGACGAACTGAAATCGTGGGTACTGTATCGGAGTGAAACCATCTATCCGCTGATGGAGTGGGAAGGTAGGAGCTCCCCTTCGATCGGTAGCAACTGTTCGCTGTATACGACAAGAGTGCCTATTTCGATTTACGATATTACTCTGGCAAATCCCCTCGAGGACGGAAGCTTTGTTTTGTTGATTGTAGCGAATTCCAGAAAGTTTGATTATCACGTTGATTGGCATGATGACGATACGAAAGATTATTACCTCGAAAGATATGATGCGGATAGCGTCCATGTGTATGAGTTCAATATCGATAAGGGTCTGAATACGATTTGTCATACAGGTGAAGAAGATGAATCGTTTTATGTGTTCCGTAACAGAACCGACAGTGAACGCACCGTTGACATTCTGTACGCACATCCGAATTCCGAGGTGGCTCTTACGATTACCGGCGAATTCTCCTACGAGAGCAGCATCGGAAAAAGATACGGCTATCTGGAGTACAGCGAACGTCCCGTTTATGCAGATTGGGAATTTAAGTTGGATACAGATCCCGAAACTACGCCGCCCGTTACGACCAAGCCGTCTGTCTCCAAGCCGATGCAAACGCAGCCCGATGGTACGGCTGCGCCTGCGCCGACCGTCCCCGAAATAGAGGAAAAGGAGCCGGGAGTCCTCTCATCCTCCGATTTCACATTGAAGGTCGATCAGATAGATCACAAGGCAAAGGTTTCCATACTGGAGCAGGGTGACGAAACGGCTCTTCGTGTAGAGGTTCTGAATGAAGACGGAAGTGTCATGTGTAGCTATACATGGAATGGTCCGGGATTTATTACCATCAATCCGGAAACGGCGGAGAATCCGTACGCTTCCTGCTATTTCGGAGTGCTCTTTATGACGCACTACGACTATGATTCAGATCAAAGTATACATGTGTACTATGCAGTCTATACCGTGCAGGACGGTCAGCTTGTCATTTCCGATGCGGATAAAACAACCGGTATGCCTTATTACTCGCCGCCCGAGCCGCGCTATATGAACGGATATAGTGTCGGACTACTGTTCAATGCGGCAAATATCGCGCGCTACAAAATGCCGGCAATAAACGCTTTCCGGAACGGTTGCACCGAACTGGGCGATGATTCGAGAATTATTGCAGACAGTCTGTTTCCTGCACAGCCTTACACCTGTACGCTCGAAAATAGCAAATACACCCCATGGGATTTGAATCTGGATGCTTATTATGATTTTCTTGTTGCCTACTACCAGAAAGCATTCCCGAAGGAATAGCCTATCGGCTCAATAGCGTAAAGGATCATCCGCACGGTCTGACCGTGCGGATGACTTTTACCCCAGATCCCGCAGAATCTCCTCTTTGAAGAAGGAGCATCCCCCCAGATTGACGCCCTCGGGGATCAGCAGAGCCAATCCCTCCCCGATGATTCGCAGATTGAAGGGCTTTTCGTTCAGCCGTTGCAGGGCGACGGGCGCGTCCTTGACATACAGTACGCCCTTCTTGCTGACCCTTGCGCTGTAGGCGGAACCGAACAGGGCGCGGGTCATCTGCATCGCCTGCACGGCAGGCAGCTTGTCGATGGTTTCCGCCGCCTTCTGGAGTCTGGCGTCGGTCAGGACGTAGACCATCCCGTCGGCGCAGATTAGGGTGGACATTCCGTTGGTAAATTTCAGCCGCTCGTCCGGCGGCAGGGGGGGTTTTCCTCTTTTCAGTTCCATGGCTTGCTTCCTAACTGTCTTTTTTGCTATTCAAGAGTGTAATACATGCTGAAAGTGTATATACACTCTAGCGCAAAACTCCCGAAAAAGCAAGGGTAATTTTGTAAAATTTTTTGCGAAATACTGGATTTACGCCCGAATCTGTGCTATAATGGTCTCAATATACCGATCGGCGGATCGGAAAAAGAGTTTGAAGGAGAGTTACCCAATGAAAACTATAAAAATGGGCGGAATTATCCCCGCATCGGCTCTGTCGCTGGGCTGTATGCGTATGGCAGGGTTGGACGCTGCCGGCGTTGACCGGATCATGCACTGCGCGCTGGAAAACGGCATCGACTACTTCGATCACGCCGACATCTACGGCGGCGGCCGATCCGAGGAGCTGTTCGGCGACTGGCTGAAGGCAAATCCCGGCGTCCGGGAGAAGATCACCGTGCAGACCAAGTGCGCAATCCGCCCCGGACAGTACGATTTTTCCAAGGAACACATCCTAGAGGCGGTAGACGGATCGCTGAAACGGCTGAAAGTGGACTATCTGGACGCGCTGCTCCTGCACCGTCCCGACACGCTGATGGAGCCGGAAGAGGTGGCGGAAGCCTTCGATATTCTGGGGTCCTCGGGGAAGGTGCGCTATTTCGGCGTATCCAACCACAATCTCTACCAGATCGAGCTGCTGAAAACGGCAGTCAAACAGCCGATTATTGCCAATCAGCTCCAGTACTCGGTGACCGAGGCGGGGATGGTTGTCTCGGGTATGAACGTGAACATGAAGAACGCCGATTCGGTGATGCACGACGGCGGACTGCTGGAATACTGCCGCATCAAGGACGTGACGATCCAGACATGGTCGCCCTTCCAGTACGGTTTCTTCGCCGGAACCTATGTGGGGAATAGGGAAAAGTTCCCGAAGCTCAACGAGAAGCTGGATCAGCTGGCGGAGAAGTACGGGGTATCGCCTACGGCTATCGCGGCGGCATGGATTCTGCGCCATCCCGCGAAGATGCAGCTGATCGCGGGCACCATGAATCCTGCCCACCTGTCCGACATCTGCGCGGCGGCCGATCTGACGCTGACCCGAACCGAATGGTACGAAATCTATCTTGCGGCAGGTCACACGCTGCCCTGATCCGGCAGAAATTCTGAAAACTAGGAGAAAATCGCCATGAACAAACCAATATTCTACATCGCGGGCGGAAAAATGTTTTGTCTGGAGAGCGGCAGGGAACGCGAGATCCCCAGCGGGGTCTTGCAGAACTACATCGCCCGCACCAAGGATCGGGCAAGACGGAACGAATGGAAATCCAACGGAAGCGGCGCCGCCTTTTTGGGAGAGCAGCCCATCCAGAGCGCCGAGGCGCAGATGGCGAATCTGCGTTCCTCGGTGGGATGTCTGGGATTTTCCGCGGGGAAGCTTCTGTACTCGCTGAAAATCGGCGAGATCACGGGAATTTACAGCAAGCGTACCTTCGCCGACATCGAAGAGGGGATCGTACTGTCGGACAGCGAGTACCGCTACTCCGACTTCGACGTGTCACCAACCGGCGATCTGATCGCGGTGGCATCCTTTGCCGGGGAGGCGCATCTGGCGCTTCTGAAGGCGGACGAGCGTTCAGCACGGATCCTGACCGAGGGGGACAGCGTGGAATCGGCACCGGTTTGGTCGAGGGTCAAGCCCGATACGGTGATTTTCTCCAGTGCGGGGCTTTTGCAGGACGGACGGGACGAGGATGATCCGAGAAATCGACGGCCGGCGTCCTATCATCAGATCATGATGTCCATGATGATGGGGAACGACGGGATCGACCGGGAGCAGTCCGCGCAGTCGATCAGCGAGATGAATCTGCGCACCGGCGAGATCGTGGATCTGCTGACCGATCCGGAGTACTCCTTCGTGCGTCCCCAGTGCGACGGGGAAGGGAACGTCTACTACATAAAGAAGCCCTTCCGATCGGACGAGGGAAAGAAGAAGGGCGGATGTCTGGTGGATCTGCTGCTGGCGCCCTTCCGGCTGATCCGGGCGATCGTGGGATTCTTCAACATCTTCACCGTGAAGTACTCGGGGAAGAATCTGACCGCTGCCGGGGGATCCTCCAAGGCAAAGCAGAAGGACGAGGAGAAGATCTACATCGACGGCAATCTGATCGCCGCGGAGAAGGAGCGGCGGGAGAATCAGAGCAAGGGCGACGAATATCCCGGGATCATCCCCCGAAGCTTCGAGCTGCGCTGTCTGACGCCGGACGGCGAGGATCGGCTGATCCGCAAGGGCGTGCTGTCCTATCGGCTGTGCGACGAAGGGGTGCTGTACTCCAACGGATCGTATGTGCTGCTCCGGCGGCATGACGGGAGCGAGGAGAAGCTCATTAAGGCTGATAAAGTTACGTTTATTATGGTGTAACTGAATACATCATTGCAACAATTTGAACTCAAAATCTGTCCCGACCCTCTATGTCTAGGATCGGGGCGGATTTTTGTCGAAATTTTCGGAAAAATTATGAAAAAAATTCGACTTTGTACAAGATATATTCAAAATTTAGGCTTATAATATGGATAACACTCTAACACGACGTCGAAAGGAATCAGGTCATGGAAACGAAGGACTCCAATTTGGGAAAGGTTTTACGGCTTTGCGGGATCGTGCTGGCAATCGCGCTGGTGATCGCTCTGTGCGTCGTGCTCTTCCCCTATATGAAGAAGCTGGAGGAATCCAAGTGGCTGACGGATATTCTCACGCAGATCACCGATTTCTTTGCGGGTACAGGCGTTATCGTCAACATCATCGCGCTGACGGTTTTGCAGATTCTCCAGATGCTGCTGGCTCTGATCCCCGGCGCGCCTATCGCGGTCGCCATGGGCGTCGCTTTCGGTACCTTCTGGGGAACCGTCCTCAACATCGTTTCCACCGTGCTGGGTACATGGCTGATCGTCTGGTGCGTGGAGAAATTCGGCATGAAATTCGTGAACAAGTTCATGAATTCCAAGGGATTTGAGAAGCTGACCTTCCTGCATACCGCTTCCAAGCGAAATCTGCTGCTCTTCCTGCTCTTCCTGATTCCCGGCACGCCCAAGGATTTGATCACATTCTTCGCGCCCTTTACCGGCGCAAGCTCGAAGACGACCGTCATTGCGTCGCTGGCGCGGATTCCTTCCATCATCCTCATGGTGATGGTGGGATCGTCGCTGTCCTCCAATCAGCTGGCTGTTACGGTGGTGGTGCTGACGGTGGCCGCTGTTGCCGGTCTCGTGGGCATTCTGGTTCGGGACAAGCTCTTTCCCTCCAAGACCCAGCGCAGAATGCGGATGAAGAATACGGTGATCTTCGATCTGGACGGAACTCTGCTCAACACGCTGGGCGATCTGACCGATGCCACCAACTACGCGCTGACCCAATACGGCTATCCTGTGCGCACCGAGGAGGAGATTCGCTCCTTTGTGGGCAACGGGATCCGGCTGCTGGTAAAGCGGGCATTGCCCGACGGTGCCGACGATGGGGTCGTGGAGAAGGTACTGGAGAAGTTCAAGGAATACTACGAGGCGCATCTTGCCGACCGTACTGTCCCCTATGAGGGGATCGACGAACTGCTGGAACGGCTACGGGCGGAGGGCTATCGGCTGGCGATCGTGTCCAACAAGGCGGATTTCGCGGTACAGATTCTCCGGGAGCGGTATTTTGCGGAAAGCATCCCGCTTGCGGTCGGCGAGACTGCGGGGGTTCCGAAGAAGCCTGCGCCCGACAGCCTGTATTCGATCATGGAGCGGCTGGGAAGCAGTCCCGAGGAGTCGGTTTATGTTGGCGACAGTGCCGTGGACATCGAGACCGCCCGGAACGCGGGGGTTGACTGCATCTCGGTTACATGGGGATTCTGCTCGGTGGGATTCCTGCTGTCAAAGGGTGCGGGGATCACGGCGAAGAAACCCGATGAAATCGGCGAGATGCTGATCTCTGATAGGGATAAATAAGAAAGACTTGTTTTGGGACGCCTCCCTTACAAAATGTGCCCAAAAAATTGTTTTCACTTCTATATATCTCCTTAAATTTAGATAAACAAAAGGCACCAATCATTTCTGATTGGTGCCTTTTGAGTAACAAATTTAATTACTAGTCGAACTCAAACATACCCTTTCCATAGCACATCCAGTCCAAATCAACAACAATATCAAAAGCTTTTTGATTCTTCTTTTTGCGCATCTGTTTTTGATTTGCCATTCTTGCTTTGAATGCCTTGCTGGTCGGATTATGCTGATTTGCATAATCGTTCAACTGCTGTGTGGTATGTGTCTTGCTTGACACACCTTTTTTCTTAGCCATAGTCAATTTCCTCCTTTCTCCGCAGTTCGTTATTCAATGTTTGCATACGAAATGATCGGTTACCTAGAACCATATTTAAACCTGACTACCTGACGGCGAGCAGCTTAATGTCAGTAGAATTCTTGCAATACATTCCATTCTGCGGCAGGAGTGATTTATTTTCGATATATGCTCGCTTAATCTCAATAAATCAAACACATATATTTTTCCATGATCGGAAAACAAAAGTGGGGTGCATCCTTACGAAACGTCTCCCTCGTGGAGCGTCTCTTTGCTTGAATTTCGTAAAGATCTTACTGAATCAGAGCCGCAGATAGTCGTCGGCGTCCGGATTTCTGGACTTGATCGTTTCGCGGATCGGATAGGCCTTCAGCAGCGGGGAAGGGGTGGTCACTCTGCCGGAGCGGCGGCTGGAAGAGAGCGTCGCAAGATCGGTAGCGGCGTATTCCTCCCAAAGCTGCGTCAGCGTCTTTCCGGCGGCGCCCGTTCCGGCGAAAACGACTGCCCATGCGCTGCCGTTTGCCGTCCAGTTATGAGCTCGCATCGTCCGATCCTTTTTGGCGATCGCCTGCGCAAGCCGCTGCATGATGTCGATCTCGTCGGTGGAGTAGGTATAGTCCAGCCATACCCAGAAGCGCACGCCTTTGGCGTAGTTATTCTCGGTTTTGGATGTTTGCAGCGTCCAGCAGCTGTCGTTATAGAAACCGTCGTCGTAGCAGTAGATGAATCGGCAATAGTCGGCGAAGCGCTCGATCATGTAGGTGTCGCTGCCGTCCGAGGGGACGTAGGCACCGTCCCAGTTGGTCTGTACGACGTGGGCGAACTCATGGGTCAGGCAGTCGTAGTCGGTTTTGCTGCCCTCCAGCCAGCCGTCGTAGAGGTGGACGGTATTGCCCGAGGTGGACGCTACCTCGTAGCCCTCGTTCTCAATATTGAGAACCACATGCGTAGGCGTATTCTCTACCTGAAAACGGTCGTACATCTGGGGATAGCAGTACCAGAAGGTTCGCGCGCACTGCACGATCTGCTCGGGAGTCGTGCGACCCTCCCATTTTGCAAGCCCGACGGTCAGCGAGAAGTCTACGCCGTTTATTGTGGCACTTTGCGTGATTTGTTTCCGGCTTCCGTTTACCTTTGTCGTGAGTCCGGGCATCAGATCCTCCATCCAGAAGATGTCCACCAGCTCCTCCTCGTTGGAAAAGTCGATGGTATCGGGATAGTCGATGTCCCGATGGGGAATCGTGGTCTGCGCCGGTGTGGCTGTGGTGGAACTCGTGGATACGGTGGGCGCAGCCGTGGTGGTCTGCGGATCGGCAGTGGTGGTACCTGCGGGAGAAGTTCCGCCCGTGCAGGAGGAGAGCAGGGTGATTGCCAGAATGAGGGACATGGGCATTGTGAGTTTGCGTTTCATGGTTCTGTTCATCCTTTCATCTTGATTCATTAAAGATGCCTTGGCGTCGCCGGGACAGCCAAGGCACCGTGTATCAGACCTCGTCCCAGATCCGCTTCATGTTGGCAAGGGAAATCTGCGTACCGTAGTCGCATTCCTCCATGCCCTCGTATTCCAGGAAGATATTGCCGTCGTAGCCGCTGTTCTTGATGGTGCGCATGATGTCCCAGATGTCCAGATCGCCCTGGGCAAGGATGGATCCGCGCAGATAGCGTCCGTTGGAGGAACGGAACCAGCTATCCTCGCAGTTGAACTGGGCGGCGTCGCCGGGATTACGGTTTTCGGGGCGGACGTAGAAGTCCTTCATGTGGATGGTCTTGGCGAAGGGGATCATCTTCTTGACGGCGATTTCGGGAATGTCGTCCACGCAGACGTAGTTGCCCACATCCAGCTGATGACCGAAGTTCTCACGCTTGACCGAAGTCAGAATTCGGCGGACTCTCTCGGAGCCGTTGGCGTGGAAGCCGTGATTCTCCATGAGGATGGTCATACCGTAGCCTGCGGCGTAGTCGCAAAGCTCTTCGTATGCGCCGATGATGGTAGGAACCTCTTTTTCGAAGTTCTCGATGGTGTTCTCCGAGATGGGTCTGCGGAATGCCGCCGAGTCAACGCGCATGGTGGGTATGCCCATGGAGTGAGCGGCGTCCATGTGACGCTTGGCTCTGGCGATCTGCTCGGCATACTCCTCGGGCGTGATCAGCAGGAAGTTCGCGTTCAGCGAGTAGTTGCCCAGCGGAACGCCCGCCTTCTCGGAGGCGGCAAGAAGATCCTTGCAGACCTGCGGATCGGTGGAGGGATCGAATCCGAAGGGAACCAGCTCCACAACCTCGGTTCCCATCTCGACAAGGCGGTTGAACGCCTGTACGGGGGTCAGTTCACCCGAAGAGACCTTGCGGGTGAGGCAGTATATTGATGTACCAAATTTCGGCATGATTTTGTTTATCCTTTCACAATGTTTGGTTACCTTATTATTCTAGCACAAATCGCAATTTTTGTAAATAAGCGTGTTCGCTAATTTTTTTAGTCAAAAACTGTGCATTTCGTCAAATATTGAACAAGCAAAAAAGGGAGTCGCACGAACTCCCTTTTTGCGAAGCTTTTAAATGCTGCAATGTACAGCGTCGCCGGTTTGTGCCGACAGGAACGCCGCTTCCATGACCTTCATAACCCGCAGAGCCTGCGCGGGCGTGATTTTCAGCTCGCTGCCCTCGATGGCGTTCACAAGCTGCCAGTAGGTGGGATCCAGATTGTCGTTCACATCGTCAGGTGCGGTCAATTCGATGGTTTCCACCGTGGAAGCGTCCCGCTTTGCCATGGTCTTGGAGGG
>CAYOON010000054.1:0-9051 GCA_964405595.1 uncultured Lachnospiraceae bacterium
AGCATTTATAGAGTTTAGAGATTGAACATCATTATTATTTAAACCATTTAGCACACCCCCTCGTCGCAGATCGTGGGAACGCAGGCTGTGTTCAATGTGCTCAACGGCGAGCGGTATAAGACCACCACCAAGGAATTCCGCGGTATGATCCGCGGCGAGTACGGCAAGGCACCCATGGACATTGATCCCGCCTTCGTGAAGAAGATCATCGGCGACGCCGAGGTGATTACCTGCCGTCCTGCCGACCGGATCCCGCCGGAGCTGGACACTATCCGCGCGGCAGCCGCAGACTACATCGAGCAGGACGAGGACGTTCTGTCCTATGCCCTCTTCGAGCAGGTTGCCACCAAGTTCTTCGAAAACCGCAGAGCCGCAAAGCTGGGTCTGGATCCCGAGAACAGCGATCCGGTCAAGAAGGTGCATTCAATTTAACTGAAAAACAGTGCAGTTTGTCCGACTGCACTGTTTTTTTAAAAAATTTTCCAAAGTCTCCGAACCGACCCGCAAATTCCGCGACTATATAGGTGAACGCGTTCAAAAGAAAGGATCTTACAGCAAAGATCATGAAAAAAGAAGAAATCTTAACCTATTACGACGATCTGTATCGACTTGCCCTGTCAAAATGCGCCGATCGGTTTGAGGCGGAGGATCTTGTGCAGGATACCGTACTTGCCGCGCTGAATTATCTGGCGGGAGGCGGCGAAATCGAGCATCCAAAGAGCTGGCTTGTGTCAACGCTGATGCACAAATTCAATTCCATGCTGCGAGATCGGTATAAAAAACCGACAATCCTGCAATATGAAGGTCTGAACGCAGCCGCAGCCGAGGAGGAACCCGATTTTCTCTCCGCGGATGAGGAGGCGGCAGTCAGGCGGGAGCTTAACTATCTTGCGAAAACCATGCGCGCCGTGCTTGTCCGATACTACTATTACGGCGAGAGCGTGCAGAAAATCGCCGGGGATCTGAAAATCCCCGAGGGTACGGTCAAGAGCCGGCTTTCGACGGGCAGAGGGCAGATTAAGAAAGGACTGGAATCTATGGAACAACAGCACAAAGACCACCCCATTCCCATGAGCATGTGGATCAGTTGGGCAGGAGCCGGCGGCCCCCGAAGCTGGATCGTACATGAGGATCTGATCGCGCAGAATTTGCTGATTCTCGCCTATGAAAAGCCGCTGACAGCCTCCGAACTGGCGCGGCGGATCGGGATCCCCACCGTCTATGTGGAGCCGATCCTGCAACGGCTTGTCCGGAACGAGTTCATGGTGCGTACCGACGGCGATCGGTACTATACCGATTTTATCCTCCATATGCCGGGTGACGATCTGAAAAATTTTGATCGGGAGAAGCAATTTGCCGCCGATCACTTTGAAAAGGATTGGGCGGTTATCGAGGAGATGCTGGCAAAAATCCGAGAGCTCCCCTTTTTCACTTCGCTGAATATCAGACAGCAGAAGAAGCTGGAACGCTTTGCCGTCATGAACGCGCTGGAGCAACTGAAAGATCATGCCACACATCTGGATCGGAACTATCCCGAAAGACAGAGCGGCGGCAGCTGGTGGGCTCACGGCTATGTTTCGCAGCCTGAACACAGCACTACCGAAAAGGAGAACGACGCATGGCACCATACTGTCGGCGGTCTGCGCACCCATCAGGAGCAGTCTGCGGACGGCAAAACCCGGCTGACGCTGTACGAATACGATACCGCCTATTGCGACTCATCCTGTCGTTATAAGGTCTACAAAGGCGGCGGACTCATGGGGGGATACGGAGTTCAACTGCTGAAGCTGCTCTGGTGTACGAAAAGCGGAAAATCTCCCGAGGAGGAGGGTGTTTCCGAAAGTATGCTGGAGAGCATCCCGGGTTTTATTGAAGTTGGAATCCTTGCCAAAGATGACAGCGGCGGACTGATCGCCGACATTCCCGTTCTGGAGGAAAAAACAGAAAGTCAACCGGTGGAAGCTTGTGTCAATTGGGCGGTGAAGCAGCTGATCGAGCAGAGCGGGGAAGAGTTGACAGCCTTCGTCAAAAGCACCCTGCTGCCTATTCCCGGGCATCTGAAAAGCGTCCCCGACTTCCTGCGCGCGTCCGTCAGTCATCTGGTGATGGCATATGTGTATATTGCGATAAACAAAGGCCTGCATCTGAACGACACCGATTTCATCTGTCCGCCGGTTATCATGACACACGGAGCGATAGAGTGACCAATCCCGGGTTACAGCAACATCCCCCGCAGCAGAACGCTGCGGGGGATGATTGTATCTAAGTTAACTCACCGAATAGACCTTTTTCGGCTTCTTGGAGCCGGTGGTACAGTAGATCGTACCTTCATCGAAGAAATAGAGATAGCCGAGGTAACCGTAACCGCCCTCACGTTCCGCATGGGGCAGTACCAACGAGGCATTCTTGCCGTCGGAACAGGCGTATAGCTCTTGACCTTTTTGGAAATAGAGAATATCGCCATTTCCAAGCATGATTCTGGGATAAACCTCATCGGCGATCATTCTCCGGGATTTGCCATCGCCCTTTGCGCTGTACAGTGTATCGTCCGTACAGTAGAAAACGCGGCTGCAATCGGAGTTTACGGCGAAGGAAAAATAATCCACATTCTCGGCGATGGTTACAGCCTTGTCGGAGGCCTTCCTGCCCCATGCGGTTTTGATCATCCGGAGATCGCCGTCCTCGTTCCTGTAATAGATTCTTGACTCGTCATCGCTGAGTATGCACCTGAAATAATCAATGCCTGATCCGCCGCTTCTGCCAACGTCGGACGCCAGCTTGATGCTTTTGTCGGGATTCTTCCCGATCTGATAGAGTTCGGTTCCGACACAGTAGTACCGATTGTAGAAGCTGCCCACGGGACGGGTTATCTGCCGACCGTACCGAAAGCTCGTATCCTCCGGTGTTAGGATGGTCACGAGATCGTCGAAGAAAAGGCTGCCGTCCTTTCCGTTCGCCGAAATGTAGGTTTTTCCCTCGTTTTCATATAGGATTTCCGTGTGATCTGTGTTAAATTCAATCGCCCAAAACGAGTTAACCTCGCCGATTTCCCGAACCTTCTCGCCTTTTTTATTATACAGCTCGATAATCGAGGAACCGTCGTTATCTTCGGATACGTTGTAAATGTACTTGCCGCCGTTAGACAGTCCGAATGGGTGTATACCTTCGGCAAGCTTCACGCTCTTTTTCCCGTCGAAGAAATAGGCGGTTCCGTCCGCGTTATCGTCCCATATAACGTATACCAGCGACTCGCCGTCGGGGGATAGCGCTTCGCAGGAGATGTGGGCAGCCGATTCGACCTTGGTCGATTTTTGTCGGCTGACATCGTAGAGGTAGAGGGTGACTTCATCCTCACCTTCAACCGTATAGGCGATTCCCTCGCCGGAATCGGATAGCGTCACGTTGGCCCATTCCTCGGATCCGGTTACTTTGATCAATGTTCTGCCGCGCAGGGTGTAGTAGACAGTCATGTCGTCTTCGGTCGCCTTGAAAAGCGTGATGAACTCGTCAATGCTCGAGTCGGCGCGTTCAACTTTACCGTCGATCGTCTTCCCGATTGGCTTTCCGTTTACGAAAAAGATGGTGGGTATACCGGTTCCGTCGCCAAAATAGGTGACATCCTGTTTGACAAAGACGTAATCGACGCTCCTGCCGCCGATCAGGCTGACGGCAGCCGCAATCAGAATAACCGCAAGCAGAATAGCGGCAGAAATAATGACAATCGGCAGGAAACGGATTTTTCGAGCCTTCGCAGGCTGATTCACTTCGGGAAGCTCCGCCCCGCAGTTCTCGCAGACGCGCGCGTCCGCCGGATTCTCGGATCCGCAGTTTGGACAAATCATGGTAGTTCTCCTTTTCGTTATTTTTTCTATTATAGCATGTCCGCTTCATCCTGTCAAGCGTTTCATGCGCAGAACCCAAAAAGGAAAAGATTCCTGTCGATTTTTTCTGAAAGTCTCGGCGAAATACTTGCAATTTTCCGAAAATGTGATATAATAGAAAAGAATATCATGAAAGGATCGGGAGGCCGATGAAGAAAAAGCTATTGATTGTGGGATACTGCTATATGGAGATGGTCGTCTGGACCGACGCGATTCCAACGGCGGACGTAACGGTGTCCGATCATAACAGCTATACCATGCGTCCGGGCGGAAGGGCAGGGTGCGCGGCCGTCGCCGCCTGCCGGATGGGACTGGACGTATCGCTCTGCTCGGCAGTGGGCAGGGACGCCAACGGATCCCGCCTTCTGGAATACTACAACAGCAACGGTATCGATACCGCTCACCTGCTGACCGACAGACGGGGAACCGGTATGTCGGTGCATCTGCACGAGAATTCCTTTGATACCGACCGCAAGATCCTCTGTACCGGCGCAAACGCGGCGCTGAATGTGGAGCAGATCGCTCACGCCATGGAATCGGAGCCGGACGGGGTTTTCCTGTCCACCGATCTCCCCGGTGAACTGCAGACCGAAACCTCCCATCTTGCCAGAATCCACGGGATTCCGGTCTATCTGGATGCCGCCGGAATGCGTCCCTTTGCGACCATGAGCAAGCTGGAGAATCTCACCCTGTTTATCACCGATATTCCCGGCGTCCGGAATCTTACCGGAACGCAGATTACCTCGGCGGACAAATGTCTGCCTGCCGCCATCGCGCTGGCGAATAAAGTCCACGCCCGTTACTATATCTTCCGGCTTGGAAAGCTCGGAACCTTTATCTATGACGGGAAATACCAGTACCATGTGATCCCATGCAGTCTGGACGGACACACGGTAGGTGCGCCCATCGATACCGAGGCAGCGGCAATCGCCTCCGCCTATCATACGACCGGCGACATCCGCAATTCCTGCTCGCTGGCGGCGGTAATGGCAAAGATGTCCAGAGAGGATCCCAAAATCCGCATTCCCTCCATGGCGCAGGCGGTAGACTACTGCCGGATCAACGGAATCCGCTTCACGAAATAACGGCAGATCGGAGATTATTATGATAAACAAAACATGGCTTAAAATTTCCTGCTTTATTCCGATCTACGGAACGGTAATCAACTTGTTAATATTGTTCATTCAATATATAAGGGAAAGAGCTTTCTCTCTGAAAAAGATCATACTGGGCATGATAACTTGCGCCGTTAGCTTTCCGATTGGATTTATAATTTCGGCTTTGCTATGCAGAGTGGTATACAATATTGCCGGACTGCCGAAAGATAATATGCAAATTCCCTTGCTTATTTCCTTTATTCTTTCGGGTTTGATTATGAATATCGTGTTACTAATCTATTATAAAAAGGTATTTGAAAAATAAAGCTTTCTACCTCAGGCGGTGGACTGCTGCCGGATCAACGGAATCTGCTTTACGAAATAAGTGATTACGATTAGAAAAACAAGGAGGGCGCGATTATGGACGAAAAAATCACCATTCAGCCCCTGAACATCGAAAATATGCAGGATTATCTGGCGTTTTTCGACTCGATGGCAGAGGATCACGGGCCTTTCTGTTGCTACTGTACCCACTGGAATATGACCAAGGATGAACTTGCCGAACTGGAAAATCGGCTCGCTTCCTCCAAACAGGACAATTTTCGCCCAATTTGCCGGGATACGGCAGAGCGTCTGATCCGCTCCGACCGTCTTCATGGCTATCTTGCCTATCTGGATGGGAAGCCCGTCGGATGGTGCAATGCTGGGGATCGGGACAGCTATGAATTTCTGGCGCGCCATGTGGATCGGGAAAACTCCGCCGATGCTTCCGGAAAAATCTATGCGATCGTCTGCGTGGACGTCGCAAAAGCACATCGGAAGAGCGGGATCGCCTCGGTGATGTTGGATTTCGTCTGCAAGGACGCGAAAAGGCAGGGATTTACTGCTGTCGAGGGTTTTCCGCACGCGTACAATGTTTTAGGTGGCGAGAATTTGAAAATTTACGCGCGTTTGTACGAAGGCCGGGGATTCGAGACGGTTTTCGAATCGGATGTAGCCCGTACCTATCGAAAGCAACTATAAATTTCAGAAAGGACACCCATATGAGAAAAACCGAAGGCACATTCCCCTCGTCCGACGAGAAAAATACCGTAGGCTACACCCTCTGGATGCCGGACGGAAATCCCCGGGGCGTGGTGCAGATCGTCCACGGTATGGTGGAGTATATCGACCGCTACGACGAGTTCGCCACCTATCTGGCGGATCACGGTCTGATCGTCTGCGGTCATGACCATATCGGTCACGGCAGAACGGCGGGATCGCCCGATAATTACGGCTATTTCGGCGAGAAGGACGGCGATCGTTTCCTCGTAAAGGACGTGGAGCTACTCCGTCAAATCCTGCGGAAAAAGTATCCCTCGCTGCCCTATATCATCATGGGGCACAGTATGGGCTCTTTCGTTACCCGCGCCTATGTGGCGACCCATCCGGACGCGGTGGATGCCGTGATCCTGTCGGGAACGGCAGGCGGCGGTAAGCCCTTCGGACTGGCAAAGTTCTTATGCAATACCGTTGCCCTCTTCCGCGGCAAGCGGCATCGGAGTAATTTCATTAAAAATCTTGCCTTCGGGGGCTATAATAAACGATTCGAAGGAAATACCGGCTCCGAATGGGTCACCAACGATCCCGAGCGGTTGACGGCATATGTGAGCGATCCGCGATCCTCCTTCACCTTCACCGTGCAGGGCTATCACGATCTGTTTACCCTGCTTTCCTATGTGAACTCGGACAAGTGGTATTCGGACATGCCAAAGAATCTGCCCATCCTCTTCTTTGCCGGCAGCGAGGATCCCGTAGGGAACTATTCGAGCGGTGTTCTCGAGGTAGCGGACAGGCTGCGGGATCTGGACGTCTCGGATATTACCGTGAAGATCTACGAGGGCGAGCGGCACGAGGTACTGAACGGTCTGAAACGCGAAGAGTGCTATTCTGACGTGCTGGACTGGCTGGACGGCGTGATTTCGGGCATCCATGCCGCCAGAAGCATGGGATCGGACAATGGAGGGGTGGACTATGAACAGTAATCGGATTCTCGGCGTGGATCTTGGAGACGTGCGCACCGGACTGGCGGTCAGCGACATCATGGGATTCCTCGCGAACGGCATCGGAACCTTCACCGCCGCCACCGACGAGCAGTTGATCGAGCTGATCGGGAAGCAGGCGAAAGAGTATGCCGTGACGAAGATCGTCATGGGCAATCCCATCAACATGAACGGCACCATCGGCGAACGCAGTCTGAAGGTGCAGGCCTTCGCAAAGCTGCTGGAGGAGCGGCTCGGCATCCCCGTGATCCTGTTCGACGAGCGCTGTACGACCATGGCAGCGCATCAGATCATGAATCTGACCGATACCCGTGGAAAGAAGCGCAAGGCGGCGGTGGATACCCTGTCGGCGCAAATTATCCTGCAAAATTATCTCGATTCGCATCCTGCGAAAGGATAGCAGACTGCGCTCCGACTGCGCAGTCGCAAGTTCTCCCCGATTTGGGGTAAATCTGCATTTATAAGTCATATTTTTGCGGAGAAAAATCGGCGGTTTTTGTCACAAAATCGCCGATTTACCGTCATTTTATTTTATAAAAACTCGTATCGAAAGGAATTTTTCAATGAACAAAATCCGAAAGCTTCGGTGGTCGGCAATGATCCTTGCCGCAGCAATCAGCCTGCTTACCGCCTGTGAACCGAATTCGGGCAGCACCAATCTTACCCGTCTGACCGGGGAAGCTCCTAACTCAACCCCCACATCATCGTCGTCCGTGCAAAATTCTTCCGATGTTTCGAAGGATTCGTCAGGAAAACCGACCACCGGTCCGACGACCCCGAAAACGTCGTCGACAACCAATCCTACGATCACGACAACAGAACCCACCGTGACCATCCCGCCTGAACCGACCGAGCCTCCGGAATCGGGTCCCATAACCTTGACCCGCAAGAATCTGACCACGCTTTCGTCTTCCGGGAACGTCATTGTCTTTATCGTCGACCGGTTTGACGAGAAATACGCGGCAAAAGCCTATAACGCTTCGCCGGACGTTTACAGCGAGCTGACCGGATTTACCTGGTTTCAGGATCATATATCTCTTTTCGGGCACACCTATCCGGCGACCGCATGGCTGCTGACCAACGCGGAGTATACCTGCGATCAGTCGAGGAAAAACTATTTGAACTCGGCATTTGAGGGAGATACGCCGCTCAAGAGACTCAGTGACGCGGGCTATAAGATCAACGTCTATACGGAAACCAAGTTTTCCTATTACAGCGTGGACAATCTTCCCGAATATTTCGCCAATGTAATCCCGTGCGCGGATCCCTCTGCCAGAGCCTATTCGACCGATATGAAAAGCGTATACGAAGCGATCACCGAGAACGACTTTACGCTGAAATCGGGTAAAACCTTCAGCTATATCCACATAGAGGGCTGCCATGGCGTGAAATATGACGAAAATTTCGAAAAGCCGTCCTCAAGCGATGTCGCTATATCAGTTCGGGTTAGCTTTATGATTATCAACCGCTATATTCAGGAGATGAAGCGGCTGGGAATTTACGATGATGCCACCATCGTCATCACCGGCGATCACGGCTCGGCGATCAACGATGCCCGGGAAGTTCGGGAGTCCCGACTCACCGCACTATTCGTAAAACCTTCGGGGAGCGACAACAGTCCGTTGAAAATCTCTTCGGCGCAGGTTTCTCACGAGGATTTCTGGGCGACGATATTCAAGTCGGAGGGGCTGGATCATACCGATTACGGAACGTCCGTCTTTGATGTGCCGGAGGGCGTTGATCGCGTGCGGTATCACCGCTGGCAGACCTATGTCTCCAAGAGTTTGGACGAATACGTTTATGAAATCACCGGTCCGGGATCGAAATTCGCCAATTGGAAAGAGGTTGCGCATACGCATTACGATAAATTCCTGATGGATTAGCATCGGGGGATCGATACTTGTACTTGTATTCCAAACCAAAAATTCAACCGCAAAGCGGCTCAAAAACGGACCTATTCCTTGTCGGAATAGGTCCGTTTGAAAGTTCTTGAAGGGATCCAAGGGAAACTTCTTTCAAGAAGTTTCCCTT
>CAYOON010000055.1:0-9045 GCA_964405595.1 uncultured Lachnospiraceae bacterium
AAATCGACAGCTGCTGCACCTTTTCGAAAACGCTGTTCCGCAGATTGGTAACCAGATTGGTGCTGGCCTTGACCAGCACGCAGGTTCGCAGCATAGTGACGCCCCGGGAGAGCAGGTTGACGCCTAGCATCAGCAGAATCACCGTGATAAAGCCCCAGAACTGCGCGTTTTTCGGGGTTATGTAGCTATCCACCAGAATCTTCGACAGATAGGGCGTGATCAGATTGATACCCGTAACCGCGAAAAAGAGCAGGATGGAGAGGATCAGGAAGAACTTTTCGGAGTGCATGACCGACCAAAGTTCTTTGATATAACGTTTTTTATCCTTACAGCGATCACAACGGTCGCCGATTTCGTCCGGACGGAGCGGTCTGCCGCACTTGACGCACTTTCTGCCCATCTGATCGGCATTTTCGTGGGGCGTCCTTCCCTCCTTGAGATCGCCAAGTCGGCGCGCCACCGTAAAATAGGCGTTCTTATGGGCAAGCGTTGCCTTACAGATCACTCTGCCCTCGCCATCCGAACGAGGGGCACGATCGATCAGCTCCATGACCACCGCTCCCGATAGGAGTCTGGCCTCGAAGCGTTCGCTATCCTCGATCGGAGTCTCACAAAGCAGCGTGTCTCCCTCAACGCAGATATAGCGATCCTCATAGACAAGCAGTGCGCCATGCACGAATTTGTCCATCTTTTCGGGTATATCGTATTCCAGCAGCGCCAGCGGTTCCCCCCGGTGTTCCAGAAGAACCCTCTTTTGCAGACGCTGATACAGTATGTTTTCCTGTTCGGTCATATGCGTTACTCTACCTTTTTAAATATACAACTCGATCTTCCGATAGGATTTGGAATCCAGCTTATTTACGTCGGGGATCTCGTATCGGTTGCCGTCGGCATCCAGAATGAAGATCCGCCCTTCCCCCGAGAAGGTCATGGAGCGATAGGTATCTCTGACAGTGAAGGAGACATCTCCCACGTTGGTGGTAACCTTCCATGTGGAGATTCCGAACTTCTCTTTCAGCTCCTTAATGGAGTAGATGGTCGGGATGAAGTATTTCTTCTCGATCTCTGCACGCAGCTTTGCGGCATCTGCCGAATCGAAGGCGTCGAGGCTTTCGATCAGACCGATCTCTTCCCCTTCCATATTCTGCACTGAGATATTGGACCACGGCTCGGTGAAGGGGAACATTCTGTGCAGAATCACCCGTCCGCAGTCGGTTTCCTTTCCGTTTTCGATCAGCCGCAAAGCGAGAAAATCGCCCTTGCGGTAGAAACGGGTATTCTCGTCCCGCAGATAAACAATATCCACCACGTTCTGAATTGAACGCTCTGTCTCACTCATAACTAAACATTCCTTTCTATTCAGCAATACCCGCGTTGCGCAGGGCTTCCAGCTGCAGGCTGTAAAGATTCCAGTAGATTCCCTTCTTTCCGATCAGCTCGGCAGGGGTTCCGTATTCCGCCATCTTGCGATCCTTGATGACGATCAGATAGTCGGCGTTCCGAAGGGTGGACAGCCGATGGGCGATGGTGATGGTGGTTCGACCCTTGGACAGTTCATCCAGCGTGTTCTGGATCTTCTGCTCGGTCTGGGTATCCATGGCGGCGGTAGCCTCGTCCAGAATCAGGATCTTCGGATTCTGGAGCAGCGCGCGCGCGATAGAAACTCTCTGCCGCTCGCCGCCCGACAGCTCCTTATAACCGAATCCCACCATGGTTTCGTATCCGTCGGGGAGCTTGCAGATAAAGTCGTGCGCTCCTGCCGCCTTTGCCGCCCGGATCACCTGCGCTTTGGAGGCTTCCGGGTTGGAATACCGGATATTATCAAGGATGGTTCCCACGAAAAGATAGGTCTCCTGGGACACGATGGCAATGCTCTTATGCAGATCGGCGAAGGAAAGATCCTTCACGTTGATTCCGTCCACCAGAATCTCGCCCTCGTTTACGTCATACAGCCGGATCAGCAGATTGGCGATGGTGGACTTTCCGGCACCCGTGTGTCCCACGATGCCGATATTGCCCCCCGCCTCGATGTCGAAGGAGATTCCGTCCAGTATGGTACGGTTTTTAATATAGGAAAACTTCACATCCCGGAAGGTCACACGACCCTTGCACTCGGGCATGGGCACGGGATGCTCGCTCTCGGCAACCTCGGGAACGGCGTCCATGATTTCCAGAAGGCGGTTCATGGCGTTCATGCTCTCGGACGCCTGCTGCAGCATGTTGATAAAGTTATAGATTGGATCGTAGATCATCGACATGTAGGCAAGGAAGGTCAGCAGTGTGCCGTAGGTCATGCCGAAGCTGTCGGTGATGATCATCCAGCCGCCCACCGCCCAGATCAGGATCACGCCCAGATAGACCAGCAGGTTTACCATGGGGAAGGCTGTAGCGCCGAAGAGAGAGGTCTTTTTCGCCGCCTCGGCGAAACGGCTGTTATATTTGTTGAAGCGCTCCGATTCGGTACGCTCTCCGGCGAAGGATTTGACCACGCGGATTCCGTTAAGGAGGTCGGAAAGCAGACCGTTCATGGCGCGTTCTTTGGAATAGCGTCTGGCGTGAAGTCTGCGGTTCTGATAGTAGAGCTTGCCCATAAGCATCAGTACCAGCGGCACCATGATCAGCGCAAGCACCGTCAGAAGGGGGTTCATGATCAGCATGAGGATCAGCGCGGCGGCAAACTGAATGAAGTTGATCAGAAGAACCGGCAGTCCGTCCACGAAGAACCAATAGATCCGGTCTGCATCGCTGTTGACCTGATTCATGAGGCTTCCCGTGGAGCGGGAGCTGAAGTAGGAGACCGACAGCTTCTCGATGGATTGGAAGATGGTCTTTTTCAGATCATAAACCAGCTTTGCCGTGATTTTGGTACTGATGATGTCGCTGACCATCTGCACGCCGATGCGGATCAGGCGAAGACCGATGATCAGGGATAAAACGAAGACAATCTGCCCGAAGAAGTTGCCATCTGCCGACAGAACCTGATCGTAGTAGAAGCCCGAACTGATATAGGGAGAGATAACCGACAGTCCGCTGAGCAATATCAGCGTTACGAAAATGACAATCATTTCCATCCGGTATTTCAGGAAAAATACGCTCATTCTGCCAAGAACCTTACTGGTGTCGGTGCAGTTTGGACAGAATTTCCGATCGATGTCGCCGTAGCGCATACCGCATTTGGGGCAGTATACCTCCTCGGGTTCTTCCTCTTCGTAGTGCTGGTTTTCCTTTAATTTCTCGAATACCGAGCAGATTTTGTAGAAGTTGTTCTTGCAGGTGAAGGACATGCCGGTCAGAAGGACGTCCCCATCCTCCGAGCGTCCCACCAGACGACAACCCGAAATCAGTTCCTCGACCGACAGCTTCTGAAAGCCTTCCACGGGATAGCGTCTGGTCTTCGGATCTCCCGTCTCGCAGAAGAGGATGATCTCCTTTGCCGTCAGCAGGGCGACGCAGGGGTTATACTGCCCGTTCTGATCCATATCGGAGATCGCCCACGCGATTCTCAAATCGAAATCAATCCCTTCCGCCCGCATGGCGGATAATGTCTCCTCGGACAGCTTACTGCTGCTTGTCATCTTAATCTATCACTCCTTTCGGATAAATCGTGCATTTCCGCTTTTTATTTTAACACACCATTTTGGAAATGTCAACCGAATTTCAAGAAAAAGGTCAGGGTAAAAAGGGTAAATATCTCCAAATTTTTTGGTAGTTTTTAGGCAAAATTCCCTTTTTCCAGAACTTACCGAAAAGGACTTGACGGAAAGTACAGATTCTGGTATAATAGATATACCAAAGTATTCAAGACACGAAAAAACCGGTGAAAATCATGGACAAAAAGACGAATAAGTGCCGAAGCATCCCGAAAACGAGACCGTTTTGCTGCTTCGGCGCTCTTTTTCTTTCGATCTCCTTTGCAGCCGCCTTCTTCACGGGCGATTTCAAGTGGATTTGTGCGCTGATTCTCGGAATTTTGCTGTTTCTTTCGCTGATCCTGCTGCTGATATTCAGGATCCGCCGCCCGATCCGCGCTCTGCTGATCCTTTCCGCCTGCGTCCCCGCCCTGCTTCTCTCCTATTTTTCCGTTGATCGGAACACGGTCGCCGTCGCAGAACGATACGCCGGGGAAAACGTGATCTGCGAGATGGTGATCACCGATCCCGTCACCCAAAGCTCGGGATGGTGCAGTCATGAGGTTCTGCTGCCCGCCGTAGACGGCGAAAATACCCGCATCCGCGCCATCCTGGCCACGCCCTACGACAGCTATCTGGACATCGGCGATCGGGTGCGCCTTCCCGTGAACGTCAGCCAGACAAAGGACGGAACCCTCGGCGGAAGCTATTCCTACGGCAACGGCTTCCGGCTTCTTTTGTCCGCCGACGAGAACAGCTCGCCGGATATACTGGCTGTTGGAGAATCGGTATTCCCCTATACGTTGACCGCGCATCTTTCCCGCGAGATCGGCATCCGGATCCGCAGCAGCGTGGATGGGGACAGTGCCGCGCTGATCAGCTCCCTGATCTGCGGGGATAAGTCGGAACTGTCCGAAGCGTTAAAGGAGCAGATCTCGGCATTTGGGATCTCCCATCTTTTCGCGGTCAGCGGAATGCACATCGGGATTCTGATCGCGCTTTCCGGCTACATTTTGCAAAAGCTCCGACTGTCCCGGCGGATGCGGGTAGCAGGCAATCTGGCTGTCGCCGTGCTTTACATGGCGGTCTGCTCTTTTGCGCCGTCGGTCTGCCGCGCTTTCGGGATGTTCCTGATCCTCTCGGTAGGTACGCTGATCGGACGCCGACGGGATCCGCTGACGGCACTGTTCGTCGCCGGCACCGCGATGGTGATGCTCTTTCCCTATCTGATCTGGAATATTGGGTTCCTGCTCTCCTTCCTGTCCACACTCGGCATTCTTTGGATGGGACTGCCCATCTGCAAGCGACTCACCCGGCGATTCCGTGGAATACTTCTCTGGATCCTATCCGCGCTGGCGCTGACCTTCTCGGCGAAGCTGTTCACCCTACCGATCACCGCACTCTATTTCGGATCCGACAGCCTGATTTCGCCGATCTCCTCGATGATCTTCACGGTGCTGATCAGCCTGATCCTGTCACTTGCGCCCTTCCTGCTCCTTTTCTCCTATTTTCAGCCGCTGGGCAGTCTGTTCGGAATATTTGTGTCCCTCCCCTGTAAAGCGGTCTACCTGCTGACCGATCTGGTGAACGGCAGGATATTCGAAGTCCGTTTTCGCTTTCCCGCCCTTGCGTGGGCTTCACTTGCGGTTTTTGCGGCGGTTCTGACGATCCTGCTTTTCGCCAAGCGGAAATTCTTGCCATCCTTGCTTCTCTACCTTGCCTACATGGGCACGGCTCTTCTGCTTGGGATTCTCCTGCCGATTACGGCTCCCCGGGTAATCCCGCAAAACTCGGGCAGCAACGACGCGCTGATCCTGACGTCGGACAGGCACGCCATCCTGCTGGACAACTCCAACGGCGGATACGGATTCTGGTCGGACTGTCTGAAATGCGCGGACGACTACGATCTGACCGTCGATACCCTGCTTCTGACCCACTATCACAACTATCAGGTTGCGGGACTCTATCGGCTTTTCGAGCGCGGGAAGATCGAAACCCTGCTCCTGCCCGCCGATGACCGGAACGCCGACGGAATGCAGCGGCTGACCGATCTGGCAAATTCCTATGGTGTGCGGGTGATCCGGTATCAGGACGGTTCGATCCAATACCGGGATCTGGAGATTTCCGTCTACCGATACACCCTCGACCGATCAAAACACGGCTGTACGGCTTTCTTCTTCCCGGACGGGGAATCCCACAACCTCTACCTGTCCACATCCGTCACCGAGTGCGGCACTTTCTCCGATTTTCTTGCGGATCTGCCCGTTCCCGACCGGATCTATCTGGGCAGTCACGGTCCCAAGGCGAAATCGGAGGTAATCCTGCCCGAAAGCTGCAAAAATGCGGAAATTCTGTCACCCGATGCTGAAATCCCCTATGTTTTCGCATCTTCTTAAATTATAATTGGCATATTTTTGAAAAACTCTCCCCATACTAATGGCAACACGGTATTGGGGAGAGTTTTCCATGAAAAAACAGAAAAAAATCTCGCTGAAGGAAGCGATCGAGGGGATTCTTGCCGAAGAGGGACAGTCGACCTTTGATCGGCTCACTGCACGGCTGAAAGAGTACGCAAAAGACGCGCCCTTTTCCGAACGGGAGCTAATGCGCCTCTCCCGCTATCTGAGTGCGGCACTTTCCGCGCATCCCGAGATCGCCGAAAAATTCCGCCGAATTGACGAAGGTCAGCTGCAAACGCTTGCGAGAGATCTGTCCGCCATTCACCCCGTCCTGTCGGTGGAGGATTCGCTCTATGATCGGGAGGATTCCCAAACGCAGGCCATCAAGCGGCGGAAAATCGAGCGATACGCCAGACTGCACAGGCTGGATCCCGCTCGGGCGGCACAAATTTACCGAGAATCGCCCGCTCTACTGCATCCCTTCGCCCGCTGCGTTCTGCCGCTGCTTGCCGCCCTTGCCGCCGCGTGGCTGCCCGTATGGCTATCGAACGGCGGGGTTTTGCTGTCGATCCTTCTGATCCTGCCCCTGTTCGAGGGCTTTCGCTATGCGATGGATCAGATTTTTCTGCATTTCGGGCAGGTGTATCACTTCCCAACCCTCGCCATAGAGCCGCAAGAGATGCCGCCCATCCTCCTGATCTGGTCGGGGGAAATCTCTCATGCCCGTTCCCTCTGCGACAAAATCGAGCAGAGCTACCTGTCCAATTCCATGGGAGATCCCATGGGGAGTCCCATGGGATTTCATACAGGCGATCCGCTGTTCGCCCTGCTGCTGGATGGCAAGGATGCCGTCTCCCCCGAGCTGATGTCCGACTATACCGGGCTTGCGGCGGCAAAGACCGAGATCGAACGGCTCCGGGAGCGGTACGGGGATCATTTCGTCCTGCTCTCGAGGAAGCGGGTTTACTGTCCCGACCGCCGGATGTTCGTGGGCTGCGACCGGGATATGGGGATCGCCGAATCGGTCGCCCGCTTCTGTCAGGGGGAAAACGCCGATCTGGAGCTTCTTCTGGGGGACATGGATCGGCTGCGGGCGCAAAAATACCTGCTCATCCTGCCGAAAAACGGTCAGATTCCCTTCGGAACGCTGGCAAAACTGGGCGGAATCCTTGCCCATCCGCTGAATCAGCCGATTATAAAAGGGGATCGCGTGGTGCGGGGCTACGGCGGACTGTGCATCGGCGGCGAGATCCTGCACGGTCCCGAGGAGACCCCCTTCTCGGCTCTGACGGTACTGAACCCCGAAACCTCCATCTGCCTGTCGGTTGAGCTGCTCTGCCAAATCTGCCGGGACAAGCCCCTGCGCTTCTTCGAGCGGGATCGGATGGCCATCGGCTACACCGAGCAGATCCGCGTCTACGTTTCGGCACCCAACTCTCCCATCGACTATTTCCGGCAGATCGCCACGTCGGCGAAAGAGAGCTTCCTTTGCCTTAGGAGGGGAGGCTTTCGACGGTGCGGGATGACCGCCTGCGGACGGCTTATTCATCGGATTCTCCGGGATCTGATCTATCCGATCACCCTTCTTTCGATTCTGCTGTCCATTCCTGCCGCACGCGGCGAGGAGGTACGGGTTCTCCTGTCGGCGCTGTCGGTTTTCCTGCTGCCCATCCTGCCTGTGCTGATCTGCTCGGGGAGATCCTTCTTCCGCCGATTCTTCACCATGATCCTGCCGAAATTCTGGCAGGCGCTTGCCGCCACGCTCTTCCGGATCACCTCGCTGCCCTTTTCCGCCCTTTGCGCCCTTATCGGCATGATCCGCGGACTGCATCCGAAGAAAAAGCGGGGCAAATATTCCCGCCGCACCGTCTATCTCCTGCTGACCCCCGTGGAAACCGCCTTGGGGGTGCTTCTGCTCGCCTTCGGGGAGAGTACGCTTTTACGGATCCTCGGCGTCTCGTGGATCCTCTTCCCTGCCTTTCTGGTGGGCGTCAGCAGACGCCGGGAGAATCCCTCCGCCGGACGATCGGAGCAAAATCGGATCCGATCCTACGCGGCGGCCAGCTGGCAGTATTTCGAAGCCTTCGCCGAACCCTGCGGCAATCTCCCGCCCCTGTCGGTCTGCATCTCCCCCTATCCCGGCAGAGCGGATACCGGATCGCCCTCTTCGCTGGGGCTTACCCTCGCCGCCACCCTTGCCGCCTACGATCTAAAAAGGATCGACTGCCACACGCTGATTGAACGGATCAACGATCTGACCGGGGTTCTGGAGAAGATCCCCAAAAAACACGGGCTGCCCTATGCCCGCTACAAGATCGACGGCTCCGACGTGGACGGCGATCCGACTTTGTCGGCAAAGGAATGCGGAATCCTTGCGATCTGCCTGATCTGTACGGTCTCGGGGCTGGAATCGCTGACCCTGCGCTCGAAGGCCGAACAGCGGCGAAAGGACGGGCTTGTCCGCCGTCTGCAAACGATTCGGCAGGCTATGGATTTCCGCGCCCTTGCCCACGGGAAGCTGCCCTGTTTGGTATCCGTCCGATCTGCCCATGACGAGCAGACCGATCCACCACTGTGCGACCGCTACGCTTCGGTCGAGATGCTCTCTGTACTGGCAGGTGTGGCGGCGGGGCAGCTCTCTCCCGAGTACCTGACCTATCCCAAGGCAGACCTCATCGAGCGGGGCGGCTATCTGGGAATCACCTCCGCCTACGGGGGACTGGACGAATATCTGCTTCCCTACGCCTTCCTGCCCGTGATCAAGGGAACGCTTGCGCACGAAGGGGCGCTGTTCGCGCTGTCCGCCCAGATCCGCACGGCAAGGCGAAACGGACTTCCCATCTTCGGATCGGGAGACGGCAGCTGCTTCGCCTTCTCGCCTGACGAAAATCACAGCCCTGTGCTGACCCACGGCGGCGTCCCCGAACTTGCCGAACTGCCCGCCGATCCCGACGCGCTGCATCCCTACGTCTCTTTTCTCGCGCTCCCCTTCCTGCCCCGTCGGGCGATCTCCAATC
>CAYOON010000056.1:0-9012 GCA_964405595.1 uncultured Lachnospiraceae bacterium
TTTCGTCCACCTTTTTTAAAAGGTGGCGGATTCCAAAGGCAGCGCCTTTGGTCGCCGCGCGCACGCGGCGAAACTCTCCACGGCCCTTTTCTTTTTGCCAAGCTTTTTCGATTCGCCGCTTGCGGCGAATTGGGCCTCTTTTGGTCAAAAGAAAAAGCGGACTAACGGTTCTTGCAATCAATATCTCTGTTGCTGAACTAAGGCTAACCGTCAGCATGAGTGAAAAGTGAAGAGTGAATAAGTGCCGCCGTAGTTAGATTTCTACAATCCCTTCGAAAGCGACGGCGGCAGGACCTTCCATGAATACGGTCTCATCAGTGTATGTGATAACCAACTCGCCGCCCCGAAGCTTCACACGCACGGGAGTATTCATCGGCGAATGCCCGCACAGGCAGGAGGCGACCACAGTCGCGCAGGTACCCGTACCGCACGCCCACGTTTCGCCGGATCCTCGCTCCCAGACCCGCATTTCCAGACGGTCGGGGGCGATTACCTTCACGAATTCGGTGTTCACCCGATCGGGGAAGGCGGGATGATTCTCGAATTTGGGGCCGATCTTCTCAATATCGAATCCCCACAGATCGAAATCGCTGTCCACGAAGGTCACGCAATGGGGATTTCCCATGGAAACGGCGGTGACGACGTAGTCCTTGCCGTCCACCGTCAGCGTCTGATTCACCGCGCGATCGCCCTCGAAGCGGGCGGGGATGCGGTTGGGATTCAGAATAGGCGCACCCATGTCCACCGTGGCGGATTTGACCAGATCGTTCTCGTCTACCGTCAGCGCGATCTCCTTGATGCCCGATAAAGTCTCGATTTTCATAGGATTTTTCTTGGAAATTCCCTTGTCGTAGACGAATTTCGCTACACAGCGGATTCCGTTTCCGCACATTTTGCCCTCGGAGCCGTCGTTGTTGAACATCCGCATCTTGGCGTCCGCCACATCGGAGGGGCAAACGAGAATCACGCCGTCGCCGCCGATGGAAAAGCGTCTGTGGGACAGAGTGACCGCCAGTTCCTCGGGGTTCGGGACGTCATTGTGGAAGCAGTCAACGTAAACGTAGTCGTTGCCGCATCCGTGCATCTTGGTAAAGGGGAGTTTCATGGGTATTTTTACCTTTCTGTATGGAAAATGTATTTTAAACTGTAGACGACAGTGATTTTGTATCTTCAGACTTGTTAGTCCGCTTTTTCTTTTGCCTTTGTAGGGCCAAAAGAAAAAGCTTGGCAAAAAGAAAAGGCCCGAGGGAGTTTCGCCCGTTGCGACGGGCGACCAAAGGCGCTGCCCAGCGTTGCCTGCGGCACCGCGGAAACCGCCGCCTTTTGAAAAAGGCGGGGAAAACTTTTTTACAGGCTCGCCATTTTGTCAACCGTCGCCGTACTGTGCAATAATCATGGTCGCCACATCGACGCGGGAGAGCCGCAGATCCATAGCGCGCTTCTCAATGAATCGGTGAGCATCCGGCTCGTGCATCCCCTCATGCTCCACCAGCAGGCACTTGGCGAGACAAATCCGTCGCATCTCCTCCAATTTGGAGCGAAGCCGTTCATTCTCCCGCCGTAGTGTCGCCATCTGATCGTGCGTCGCGACCGCAAGCTCCACCGCCTGCGCAAAAACCGACTTCACAATCGGCACCTGTACGACAATAACCCCCGTCCCCGCCATCCGCTCGGCGTATTCATCGAAATGTTCGGCACGGATCAGCAGAATCACCGCCATCGACCGCTCGGCGAGGGTTAACGCTAAATCGTCCCCGAATTCGTCGGGCAAAGGCGTCTTAATCACAGCGAGGCCGAATTCCTCCCCGGTAAGTAGCCGCCGACGGGCATCCGATCCGCTGTAAGCAGCGGCACGGGTGAAGCCGCTCCCCAGAAGCGATCCAATGGCAGGGAGAACCTTCTCTGAACCGATCAAAAGCGCCGTGCGCCGATGTGTATCAGACATTTTCGGTATCCCGCCTTTCTTTGCCTATGACGAAAATTCTTCACTCTTCACTCGCCCTGTCCCGGCAAATCTCAATATAGCGTTTCAGCGTTTCCCCGGGCAGGACATCCGCCACCAGCGCGCTGTTCTCGCATAGATGTGCCGCTTCCGCAGGGGATCCGGGAAGGACAGGAACGCAATCTTCCGCTCCCTGCTCGACCCCCTCCAGACCCGCCGCAATCAGCAGAGCGAAGGCGAGGTAGGGATTGAGCAACAGATCGGCAGAGGCAATCGTGACCTCCACACCGTTTGCCGTAGCACCCGTCCTGCCCGCGAGAGCGGTCAGACGCGCGTAGGATTCGGGGGTGGAATTCAGGAAAAGGCTGATCTCGGGCAACCGGCGGTTGATCCCCGCCGTAAAGGCGGCGACCTCCTCGGGGGACGCCGAGCTGATGCCCCGGGAGAGCAGGGTAAAGGTGATCCGCAGACCGCTTCCCGCCTCACCGGGCAGGGGCTTGGGATCGAAGGAGGCGTGCAGACCGTTCTTGGCGGCAATGGTACGCACGACCATCTTGTAGGTCTCGAAATTGTCGGCGGCGGACAGGGGATCGCTGCCCTTGAAGACGATCTCGTTCTGTCCGGGACCCTCCTCGTGGTAGGATCGCTCGGGCATGATGCCCATCTCCTCAAGCGTCAGACAAATCTCCCGGCGGACGTTCTCCCCTTTGTCGGCGGGAGCGATGTCCATATAGGAAGCATAGTCCAGCGGAATTTTGGTCGGTTCGCCGTCCTCGTCGGTTTTGAAGAGGTAGAATTCGTTCTCGGTGCCCACAGTGAAGGCAAATCCCGCCTGCTGTGCCAATTTGATGGCCTTTTTCAGAATCTGACGGCTGTCGCCCTCGAAGGGCGTTCCGTCGGGATAGCAGACGTCGCAGAGGATCCTCGCGACCCTGCCGCTGGAGGGACGCCAGGGAAGCACCGATACGCCGGAGGACTCGGGGAAGAGAAGCAGCTCGCCTCCGTGCTCGAATCCGTCGATCCGGGCGCAGTCGAAGGGCATCCCCCGCAGAAACGCCGATTGCAGCATTCCGGGCAGGATGGAGATGTTCTTGGTGTTTCCCGACAGATCGCAGGTTGCCAGCCGGATGAATTTGAGATCGTCTTCCGACACCATCCGCAGGATTTCCGCCTCGTGAGTTCCGATTTCCTTCATAAACTAAAAACATTCCTTTCTTGAAGCCGCAAGTTTGTGACGGTTTCGCCTTGGCGAAATGAACGGCTTCGCCGTTCAAGACGCAAACTTGTTAGTCAGAAAGAAGCCGCAGGCTTCTTTCTGACTTTTCCATGTTAAAACTATGCTTCCATTATAGTACATTTTTTTCCGGATGTCAATCGGATTTGCAAAAAAACATGGATTTTCCGGACAAAAGGTCGATCCCAGTTCCGAAAAAGTTTAATCTGTATTCGTCTTTCATTCATAATTCTATGTTAAAATAAATTGATTTTGGAGTTTTTTCCAAAGCCCGAACGCAGGATGGATTTTTGAGTCATGAGACGAAAAATCCTTCAATAAAATAGATACGGGGAACGGTTTGTCCCGCCCCTTTTCGGATTCTGACGGTTTAAGGAGGTTTCTGCGTTGCTCAAGATTCTCGCGAAAAAAATCAAGGAGGCGTTGGTCTCGGTTCTGCCGGTTACTGCCATCGTATTCCTGCTGAATCTCACGCCAATCATACATTTTTCGGGGAAAGAAATGGCGGTTTTCCTGATCTGTTCCTTCTTCCTGATTCTCGGAATCGGCCTCTTCAACCTGGGCGCCGATCTCGCCATGACCCCTATGGGCGAACATACCGGATCGGGACTGACCAAATCGGGCAAGCTCTGGCTGCTTCTTGCGGTCTGCTTCGCCATGGGACTGCTGATCACTGTCGCGGAACCCGATCTGTCGGTGCTGGCTTCCCAAGTGGAGGACGTGATCAACCCCGTGGTGCTGATTGTGTCGGTCGGCGTCGGCGTCGGACTCTTCCTCTTGCTGGCGATCCTTAAAATCGTCTTCAGAAAGCCGCTTTCCGGGATGCTGATGTTCTTCTACATGTTACTTTTCGCGCTGACCACCCTCGTGGTGATCAACGGTAATACCGATTTTCTCGCCCTCGCCTTCGATTCGGGCGGCGTTACGACCGGACCCATCACGGTTCCCTTCATTATGGCGCTGGGCGTCGGTATCGCTGTTACGCTGGGCGGTAAGAACGTCGGGGAGAACAGCTTCGGTCTGATCGCGCTCTGCTCGGTGGGACCTGTTCTGGCGGTGTCTCTGCTGGGAATCACCGTTCGGGGCGGTATCGCCTATCAGCTGCCCGATTACTCCATCGAGGCAAATCTCGGATCGGGCTTCTGGAGCACCTTGGGATCGGTGGCAAAGGAGGTTTGCCTTGCCATCGCGCTGATCCTCCTTTTCTTCGCCGTTTTGCAGCTTTTCTGCCTGCGGCTTTCCAAACAGAAGCTTTTGCAGATTCTCGTGGGTATCCTCTACACCGTCGTCGGTCTGATTATCTTCCTGACCGCCGTCACCGTCGGATTCATGCCGGTGGGCTATAAGATGGGCGTCGAGCTTGCCGGGAACCATTCCTGGATGATCGTGCTCTTCGGCTTCGTGATCGGAACGGTGGTCGTTCTGGCGGAGCCGGCCGTCCACGTCCTGAATAAGCAGGTCGAGGAGGTCACCAGCGGAACGGTCAGCAAGAAATCCATGATGATCGCCCTTTCGGTGGGCGTCGGTGTGTCCATCGGACTGTCGATGCTCCGGATTGTGCTGGATTTCAACATCCTGTACTACCTGATCCCCGGCTACTTCATCTCGCTGGGACTGTCCTTCTTCGTGCCCGGACTGTATACGGCAATCGCCTTTGACTCGGGCGGAGTTGCCAGCGGACCGCTGACCTCCAGCTTTATTCTGCCCTTCGCGGTGGGTGTTTGCTTTGTGCTTCAGGGCGAGGCGAAGATCATGACCGACGCCTTCGGAATCGTGGCGATGGTGGCAATGACGCCGCTGATTACCATTCAGTCGCTGGGCTTCAAGGCCATCGTGACCCGGAAGGTGCGCGAGAAGATCGCTATGAATCGGATTCTGCACTCCGACGACGAGCAGATCATCGACTTTCTATAAGGAGGGCAGTATATGAATCGAAACCCGAATAAAAAGGCGGCGGAAACGACGTCGCCGAAGAAAACGCCCCAACGACCGCTGACCCCTCCGAAGCTGAAGCTTCTGGTGAGCATTGTCGATCGGAAGAAAGCCGATCTCTATCTGGCATTGATTGAGGGATTTGGGGTAAATATGCAGCTCTCTCTTGCCGCGCAGGGTACTGCCAGCACCGAGATGTTAAGCTATCTGGGACTGTCCGATTCGGACAAAGCGGTGATTTTCAGCGTGATCCGCGAGGATCAGGCGGACGCTGCGCTGCGCTATCTGGAGGACAAATTCAGAACCATCAAGAACGGCAAGGGTATTGCCTTTACGGTACCGATGACCAGCGTTATCGGGGTGGCGATCTATCAGTTTTTGAGTAACAACGGAGGAAAAGTTTAAAAGAAGCCGATGGCTTCTTTTAAACTACGAGTTTTCGTCTTGATTGGCTCCGCCAATCATTTCGCCAAAGGCGAAACCGCCGCAAACTCGCGGCTTCAAGAAAGGAAGGATCATAGTTATGAGTGAATACAGCCATGAAGTCATATTTTGTGTTGTCAACGCCGGATTCAGCGAGACGGCCATGGATGCCGCTCGCAAGCAGGGCGCCAGAGGCGGTACGGTGATCCACGCCAGAGGTACCGCCAACAGCGAGGCGGAGAAGCTGTTCAACATCACCATCGAGCCGGAGAAGGAGATCGTCATGATTATCGTCCCGAAGGCGATCAAGGGGGACATTCTCCACGCGCTCTATCGGGAGGTCGGTCAGAACACGCCCGGTCAGGGGATCGCCTTCTCGCTCCCGGTGGACGGCGTGGTAGGCTTGTCCGACAAGCCTGCTTCGGAGCCGGCAGGGCAGGCATAAACGAAAACAAATGAACGCCGAACCGGTGAAATCGGTTCGGCGTTTTGGGTCAGGGATTTCAAATCGCCCTTCCGGCGGTTATTCACGAAAATTTCTTCCTTTCCTGCTTTTACTATTGCTTTTTTTGAAAATACATGTTATAATAGAGCGAAAACGAAGATCAAACGGATTTTTCCGAAGTGAAAGGCAGGTTTATAGATATGATATTGGTAACAGGCGGAACCGGATTTATCGGTTCTCATACGGTAGTGCAGCTGCAAGAGGCGGGATACGAGGTCGTAATCGTTGACAATCTTGTCAATTCCAAAGCGGAAACATTGGATAAAATTGCCAAAATTACCGGAATTCGTCCCAAATTCTACGAAAACGATGTCTGCGACGAAGCGGCACTGGAGAAGATCTTCTCCGAGAACGAAATCGACGCCGTGATCCACTTCGCCGGACTCAAGGCGGTAGGCGAGAGCGTCGCGAAGCCGCTGGAGTACTATTCCAACAATATTATCGGTACGCTGACCCTCCTGAAGGTTATGCGCGCCCATGGCTGCAAGCGGTTCGTGTTCTCCTCCTCGGCAACCGTCTACGGAATGCACAACGTAGCCCCCTATACCGAGGATATGCCCACATCGGCAACCAATCCCTATGGGCAGACCAAATTCATGCAGGAGATCATGCTGTCCGATCTGGCGCATGCCGATCCCGAGCTGTCGGTGGCGCTGCTGCGCTACTTCAACCCCATCGGAGCCCATGAAAGCGGACTCCTCGGCGAGGATCCCAACGGGATCCCCAACAATCTCATGCCCTATATCTGCAAAGTGGCAGTCGGAAAGCTGCCCTGCCTGTCGGTCTACGGGGACGATTATGATACCCCCGACGGAACCGGCGTGCGCGATTACATTCATGTGGTCGATCTTGCAAACGGACACCTGTCTGCCCTGCGCTATCTGGAGCAAAACAAGGGCGTGCTGACCGTCAATCTGGGCACCGGAAAGGGAACCTCCGTGCTGGAGCTTGTCCGGGCATTCGAGAAGGCAAGCGGCGTGAAGGTCAACTATCGGATCACCGAACGCCGTCCCGGCGACATCGCTACCTGCTTCGCCTCTACCGAAAAGGCAAAGACGCTGCTGGGCTGGACTGCCGAAAAGGATGTCGATCAGATGTGCGCTGACAGCTGGAATTTTATCGCGAAGAAGAGCGCGGAAGAGAACTGACCGAATTCTTTCTCCCGGCGCGGAAAAAACGTTTGCAGTTTAAAAAGAAAGGATAGATAAAGCAATGCTTTCCAGAAGTAAATTGCAGGTGCTTTTAATTGCGCTGACCACGCTGCTGTTCAGCATAGCGGGTTTGGCGATTTTGATATATGTATATGGCATAGTCTGGGACAATATCCTTCGCGAGCCGGACAACACCGCTTGGGCACTCTATATAGCGATCTGTCTGGCGGTTTATCTGTTGGATTTGATCCTTTTTTCCAAGAATAAAAATCTGACCCAGAAAAGCGTTTTACGGCTGATCGGGGAACGGATCGCTGTGGGTTGTATCCTGATGACGATGTTCTCGGTGCTGGCGATTCTGGCAAAAAGTCCGCTGGGAGATCGGCGGAAGCTGCTGGTTTTCAGCTGTCTGGCATATGCTCTGTTTACGTTTATCGGACTGCTGCTTCTGCGGCGGATCGTGCGCAAGCTGTACAAGACTCGTTTCTCGATTCTGACCGGCGTGATTGCCACGTCCGATCGGGCACCCGAAATGATTGAGGCACTGCGGGATCACTGGATCCGCAAGATTGTCGGCGTTGCCCTGATGGATCGGGTACCCGCGATGGTCGGCGCGGCTGTCGGGTCGGAATCCGCCGAGCTTCCGGAGACGATAGACGGCATTCCCGTAAAAGCGGGATACGATAATTTTCTCGACTGGGTGCGTATCGAGTCGCTGGACGAGGTGTACATTGACCTTCCTCTCGAGGATGGGCTGGAATTCCGCCCCTATCTGGAAGAGATCCAGTCTATGGGAACGGTAATTCACCTGAATACCACGGTGGTGGACAACCTGACCGCGGGCGGGGTACTGCGTCTGGACAAGGAGTTCAAGGTTTTGGGGAAGCATCCCATGCTGACCTTCTGTCTGGCGAAGCACAATCCGTGGGCGTTGATGGTCAAGCGAATCATTGATATTCTGATTGGACTGGTCGGATCGATCCTGTCGCTGCCGATCATCGCGATCACGGCGATCCCGCTGCTGATCGAGTCGCCGGGTCCGCTGATTTTCAAGCAGAAGCGGATGGGCAAGAACGGCAGAGTTTTCAACGTATACAAGCTACGTTCCATGTACAAGGACGCGGAGGCGCGCAAGGCCGCGCTGATGGCGCAGAACGAGATGAACGGTCTGATGTTCAAGATGAAGGACGATCCTCGGATCACCAAGGTGGGAAAGTTCATCCGGAAGACGTCCATCGACGAGCTGCCCCAGTTCTGGAACATTTTAAAGGGCGACATGTCCTTCGTAGGAACCCGTCCGCCGACACTTGCCGAGTACGAGGAGTACAGCTCCCATCATAAGCGTAGGCTGTCCATGAAGCCGGGACTTACCGGCATGTGGCAGGTCAGCGGTCGATCGACGATCACCGATTTCGAGGAAGTCGTGAAGCTGGATACCTGGTACATAGACAACTGGTCGCTGGCGCTGGATCTGCGGATTATGTTTAAAACTGTTGCGGTTGTGTTTACCGGCAAGGGTTCGGAGTGAGATTGCTCCAATAATGATGAAATAAGCGGCTGACGCAATTTTGGGCGTCAGCCGCTTCTGTCTGATGTCAAGGGAAGATATTTCGATCAATCCCCTTGACTTTTTATGGAAAATATGGTAGAATGGGGTTGCCAATAACCAAATAAACCTCTCTTTTATCGTTAAGCGCGTTTTTTTACCTTTGGTAAAAATGCACGCTCTGGTTTCACACGCTTGGCGATAAAACTGACCTGTGGAATTTGGTTGTTGGCGCAATGGAGCTGTGTATTTTTCGGATGCGCAGCTTCGCTGCGCATT
>CAYOON010000057.1:0-8998 GCA_964405595.1 uncultured Lachnospiraceae bacterium
AAGTGGTCTGATAGCTGAATTTTCATGTATATTTTCCTTATTTTGTTGGTTATGGGCAATTTCAGAGACCTTCAGCTTCCGATAAATCACCATCCACATGGTGGCAAAGCAGGCGAGGCCGCCGATTGCGTTGGAAATGGGCTCCGCCAGAAATACGCCATTCACACCGAGCCCCAGATAGGGCAACAGCAGAGTCAGCGGGACGACGATTATGACCTTGCGAAGCAGGGAGAAGAAGATCGACTGCTTCGCTTTGCCAAGCGACTGGAAGGTACTCTGCCCGACGAACTGGAAGGCCATGAAAAAGAAACCGAAAAAGTAGATGTTCAGCATCTTCGCCCCGTTTTCGATGGTCGCGGTGTCTCTGGAGAAGATGCCGACCAACTGCCTCGGGAACAGCATAACCGCCATCCACGCCAGCAGCGTATAGACGACGCCGAGGATCGCCGTGAAGCGGATCCCTTCCTTGACCCTTTTGAACTCCTTTGCGCCGTAGTTGAAGCCCAGAACGGGCTGGGAACCGCTGCTGATTCCGTGAATCGGAAGGGTCAGAATCTCGCGAACCGAGTTCAGCACGGTGAAAATCCCCACATACAGGTCGCCGCCGAAGGCTTGAAGCTGATTATTGCAGACAATCTGCACAAGGCTGTTGGTTCCCTGCACCACGAAGCCGGGGAGTCCCAGACTCACGATCCGCTTCGTTCGGGCGGGATCGATCCGGATCCGGCTGGCTTTCAGGCGCAAAGCCGCCTTTTTAAGCAGGAAATACAGCACCCATGCCGCGGAGATGCCTTGGCTGATCACGGTTGCCAGCGCGGCACCCCGGACGCCCATATCGAAGGTAAAGATAAACAGCGGATCCAGTCCAATATTGATCACGGCACCGATCACGGTGGTCAGCATACCGATTCGCGGGAAGCCCTGCGCGTTGATATAGCCGTTTAGCCCGGTGGACAGCATGGAAAAGGCGGTTCCGAAGAGATAGATTTGCAAATACTGATCGGCATAGATGTAGGACTGCTCGCTGGCACCGAAAAGGAAGAGGATCGGTCTGCGCAGGACGTAGCTGAATACGAACAGCGCGACAGAGGAAATGGTCAGAAGGGTGAACACGTTGCCGAGAATCCGCTCGGCTTCCTCGTCGTCCCGTCTGCCCCGGGTGATGGAAAAGAGTGCCGTACCGCCGACTCCAAACAGGTTTGTGAAGGCGGCGATCAGAACGATCACGGGGAAGGTAATTCCTAGACCTGTCAGAGCGATTTCGCCTACGTCCTTCAGATGTCCGATGTAGATTCTGTCGACGACGTTATAGAGAAGCTGGACAGTCTGTGCCAGCGTCAGGGGTATGGCCTGCGCGATAATCCGCCGCTTGACCGATCCCTGCGAAAAATCATTATTAAGCGTTCCCACGTCTATCTCCTTTCTTTTCCATATCCTTACGTCGGACTATTATAACAAACTTACAGGCAAATGTCAAGCAGTTCAGCAAAAAATCCCGGAAACCCTTCGGTTTCCGGGATTTTTCATTATTTCGCTACCGATTCGAGGATGTTCAGCGCCTCCTGGAACTCCGGGGTCTCCCTGACGAAGTCGAAATCGGGATCGTTCCGCAGAGAGGACAGCAGAGAATAGCTGCGATTGTGTGAATCGTCCTTCCACACGCCTCCGTTTACCATTCCCCGTGGGATGATTGATGTGTGAATGCCTTTGGGATCGTAGCTATCGAAGATTTTCGCATATTCCGCCGCCATTTTGAGGCAGGCGAGCGTTTTTTGGGCGTCCTTGCGTCCGGCATAGATCGCCGCCTTTCCCATGCACGCGGCCTCTTGGATCTGTGCCATGAAATTGGCATCCCCGTCCTCGTAGAGCAGATCGAGCCCCGCTAACGTCTTGTCGAAAACGGCGAGTTTTTCGGCTTCGCTCTGGCAATAATCGCCGTTTTCGTCTTTATTATACGCTAAATAGCAGATTCGCATAAGCCCGTTGTTCAGGTAATGGCAGATCAGATCCCGCTCGGCGTCATATAGCTCCTTCCCGCGAAGGATTCCCGTCATCAGCTCCCGCTTGCTTTCCGCCGCCTTCATGGAGTCGGCAAGGCGCAGGGCATCCTCCATTCTGCCGATTCTCGAATAGAGCCTGCACGCGATGGAAACCGCCTGATTGCGGATGGCCATATCGGTGCATCCCTCCAGAATTTTGTCCAGATAGGCGGCAGCTTCCCTGCCCTCCTCCAGGTCGGATCCCCGCGTCATAAATCCGTGATTCAATTCCCGACAGCAGCAGAGCATCAGCTTATAGGACGCCGGATACTGAACGAGCGCCGCCCGATACATGGCAAGCGCCTCCTTCCGCTGTCCGGCATGGGACAGTTTCATCGCCTGATCGATGATTTCGTCGATCTTCTTCTCCTTATTTTGGATGTCAATTCCGAGAAGCGCGTCCGAGGTTACGTTAAAAAGATTGCAGATGGCGGGCAGGAGGGAGAGATCGGGCATCGCCGCATCCGTCTCCCATCGGCTGACCGCCTGCGGGGAGATGGACAGGATCTCCGCAAGCTGCTCTTGGGTCATGTCCTTCTCCCGACGAAGTTTTTTGATCATTTGTCCGAATTTCATTGATTATCTCCTTTCATTTAGTTAGTTTACCGTCCGATCGATCGTGATTTCATTATAACAGATCGCAAGGACGATGTCAACCTCCCGTTAATTGAGGAAAAATCAATTTTAAATTGAGTTGCAAACGAAAATAACAGATGAACCCTGCCAAAGCATCGGAATCGATACTTTGGCAGGGTTCCTGAATGTTTTTGCTTATCTATCGCTTATTTGCTTACAAACTCGAAGCTTCCGGCGACGATATTGAAGGTTGCGACACCGTTTTCGGTGGAAACGTACTCGATACCGTCCACATCCAACTTAAGCTCGGTGAGTGCCTTGCCGTTCACGGTGATGTTCGAGAAGGACATCGTCGGCAGCTGTACCGTAGCGGAGGTGTTGGCAGGGATGGTCAGCTTGTATTTCCACTGCTCTGCGCTGTACTGCGAATCTACGGTGTAAGTACCGTAGGCACTGTTGTAGGACGCCTTTACGCTGCCCAGACGTGCGTCCGGATAGGGCGCGATGATCGCATGCTTGAAGCCGGGATTCGAAGTATCGGCATTGATACCCGCCATGGTGTGGTACATCCACGCGGCGACGGCTCCGTAAGCGTAGTGGTTAAAGGAGTTCATGCTCACGTCACCGAAACCGCTGTTCAGCGTGTAGGAGTTCCATCTCTCCCAGATGGTGGTCGCACCCTGCAGGACAGAGTACAGCCAAGAGGGATTGTTCTCCTGCAGAAGCAGGGTGTAGGCAAGCTCGGTCTCCCCGACCTTGGTCAGGGTATCCAGAATGATCTTGGTTCCAAGGAATCCGGTCTGGAGCTTATTGCCGTTGCGCTTGATGTTGTTTACCAGCTGGGTCTTAACCTTCTCAACAGATTTCTCGTCGGGAAGCAGATCCAGATAGAGAGCGTACAGACATGCGGTCTGCTCGGTGCGCTTCAGTCCGCCGCTTGCGGATACGAACTGCTCGATGAAATATTCCTTCTCGGTTTCGTAAAGTGCCTTATACTTTTCCGCGTCCGAAGTTTTTCCGAGAGCCTGAGCCATCTCGGCCATCATCAGCGCGTCCCACGCATAGTAGGCTACGCAGAGAATCGACTTGATTCCGTCGTCGTTGGCCTCGTAAGCAAGCCAGTCGCCCCATTTTCCTTCGGGACCGACCTTGCCTCTTCTCTGCAACAGCTGCATATACTTCTGCATGGACGTCCAGCTTTCCTCTACCGCTTCCAGATCGTCATAGTGAACATAGAGGATATAAGGTACGATGATTCCGGCATCCGCCCAGCCCACTCCGGTCCAGTCGGCACCGCCGTATTCGCCGGTGGGCGCGGTTCCGGGATAGGAGCCGTCGGAACGCTGGGAATCCCGCATATCCTGCAGGAATTTCTCCAAAAAGCTCTTGGAGAAGCCCAGATAGCAGCCTGCCTCGGCAAATACCTGTGTATCAGCCGTCCAGCCCTGACGCTCGTCACGCTGCGGGCAGTCGGTAGGAACGCTCAGATAGTTGGAGTACTGACCCCAACGGATGTTGGAGAACAGCTGATCGATCTTTTCGTTGCCTGTTTCCATGAAACCGGTATCCTGCTCTACGGAGGTTACGGTCTGTGCAGATACTGCGTGGAAGGTTACGGTCTCGGTGGTGGTAATCTCGATATACCGGAAGCCGTAGAAGGTGAAGGAGGGATGATAGCTTTCCTTGCCCTCGCCGTTCAGAATATACTTGGTGGTCGCAGCGGCGGAGCGATAGTTCGCGTTATAGATCGAGCCGCCGGGGCCGTCGTTGCCGCGGGAGGTCTCGCCGTTATTGTCGTTAAGGATCTCGCCGTGTTCGACGGTGATGATGGTACCCGCTTTACCCTCAACGGTAAAGAACTCCCATCCGGACGCGTTCTGACCGAAGTCGATCAGTGCGGTTTCACCGGGATTCAGGGTAAAGCTGCCCTTCTCGGCAGTGCGGATTACGTTGATCTTGCCGTACTGTCCGTTTTTGGCACCGGTAGCGCCGTCATAGACAGTTACCGACTTCACTTCCCGTTCCAGATCGTCTCTGACGGTGATATAGGAGCCTCTCCATGCCTGGATCGTGCCCTTGAACTCTTTGTTTTCAACTACGTTCGACCATTCGGAATCGTTGTAACCAGGGAGCATCCAGTCGTTCTTCACACGGGCGTCATAGGTTTCGCCGTTGAAGATGTCTGCCTTCAGCAGGGGGCTGACGGGGGCTGCCTTCCAGTCGGTTCCGGTGGTGATCACTTCCTGACTGCCGTCCGTATAGGTGATGATCATCTTTGCGAGGTAGGCGTCATTCTTGCCGTGGCTTCCTCCGACCAGACCCGACCACCATCCGCTTGTGACAATTGCGGACAGCACATTCTCGGAACCTGCCTTGAGCATCCAGGTCACGTCAAAGCTGCTGTAATACTGACGCTTCGTTTCCTCGGTGAAGCCGGGCTTGAGCTCCTGATAGCTGATCGTGTCGTCGGCGAGCTTTCTGCCTACGCGCTGACCGTTGATATAGGACTCATATACGCCCAGTCCGCAGGTGTAGAGCTTTGCGGACTTGACTTCCTTGGACAGGGTGAAGCTCTTGCGGTAGCCGGGGATATAGCCGTTTCCGCTGCTCTGCATCATGACGTGCTCGTCGGTACCCGCGGTGATACCGGCCACATACATTCCGTCCTTGATCTCGCCGGCACCCGAATCGTCAAATCCGGAGAATTCGTCCGAGAAATCGTTGGAATACAGAACCTCTCCCGCTTCGTCCTTCACTACGAGATTGTCGAAGCGCGCGACTTCGTTCTCGTTGGAGTGCATACGGAAGGCCAGCTTATTCAGCGGGATGTTGCCGGAGTGGGTGTAGGTGTTCGCCAGCGTCAGCGAGGACGCGTCCTTGCCGAAATAGGTCTTCACCGTTTTGCCGTTTACTTCGATGCGCTCGTGCAGCAGCTTTCCGAACAGCTCGGAGGAATTGGTCATACCCAGCGCGGCGGTGACATCGATGTTGCCCGCAGGGGTAGACCAGTTGCCGCCCGACTTTACATGAGGACGCAGAAGGATTCTTCCGGGCGTCGTCACGGTGTTGAGCTGCCACATGATCAGGTTGTTGGTGTCAGTCGCGCCGAAGCAGATTCCGAAGTTACTGCTATCCATGATGAAATCGAAATCGATGGTGTAGACCGTATTGGTAAGTACGGACGAATCACTGTAGCTGACGAACTTGGCATCCGAGAAGGGTTTCTTCTCCAGCAGAGCGGTTTCGAAGGTTGCGGCGGGGGATTCGACGGTCAGACCGAGCTTATCCCACACGGTTACCTTCCATGTGTAGGTCGTAGACGAGGTGAGCGCGCTTCCCGCATAGGGGATGTCTACCGAATCGCCCGATTCAACCTTTCCGCTATCCCAGACAGCGGTACCTTTTTCGTCCGATACGGTGATCTGGTAAGCGGTCTGCTTCTGGCCGATAACTTCGGACGCCATCTTCCAGCTGAAGCGGGGCGCGGCGTTGTCTATGCCGATGGGTTCCCAGAAATCATCGGTTCGCAGATCGTAGAGCGCTGTTTCGCCGGGATTGAGGACAGGCGGGGTGGTGGGATTGGACGTACCGGGGGACGACGGGTTCGGAGTGGTTCCTACCGTGGAATTAGTCGAGCCGGAGGTCGAAGTTGTGCCGGAAGCCGGCTTACCGGTACAAGCAGCAAGGTTTAGACTTGTCATAAGCATTGACAGGGCTAAGAAAAAACTAATACGTTTCTTCATGGCTTTCTCCTTTTTATCAGAATTATTCCTTTTCCATTGTAGCACATAACATAAAATTTTGCAAGTCTTTTTCAAAAATTATGGAAACTTCATAAAAAAAGATACAAAATGCTTCAAAGAGAGATACCGATTTCCCAAAGAGGTTCTTACCCAATCATTCAATAGAGAAAGTTTTTGTAGAAAACACACAAGTACGCTTACCATCATTTGTCATGTATTTCTATTGCAATTTTGCAGCTTTTGTGGTATAATGATTGAAAAGAAGCATGATAAGGCATAGATTATTCACATGTTAGACTCAACAGTATGGAGGCAGAAGCATGAAAAAATTTTTCTTATTCGTAACTAGTATTGTCATAATAACAAGTATGTTGACATCCTGCTTATTTTATAAAAGTTGGTTTGGTAAACGTCCATGGGATCAGCCTAATACGAATTGGGCTACAGAAGATAATACGATAACTTTTTCAATAGATGAAAATGGTTTTGGAACGGGTAAAATTGTAATTGACGGAGAAACAGTTGATATACATATAGCAAAAGGAGATGCAATCGAAATCGTCATAGATCCATTAGAAAATGTGATCGGTGATTATGTATATGGAGATAGTATTGAGTATTGGGCAGGTGATTTTTACAGATCCGATAGATTTACTGCTACAGTTGAAAAAACTACTTATTTTGAGGTTGGCGAAAAGCTTACATTTTACCGCATAGATGATGATTCATCACAAACCACCGCCGGGAGTACCTCGGGTACGACAAGCGCTGCGGAAACATCGCCCGATAAAACAACGGCCAAAAACTCGGCACCGTCGAAAGCCCCGACTACATCTATGCCAGACAAAGAGCGGGCGTTGACATCATGGACGCCGAACTACTGGTTGCCGGTACCCTTTTACAGGCAGAAACCCTGATCTCGGATCACGCCGACGTCTACTACACCTTGGTGTCCACCTCCTATGTGCATTACGCGCCGGAGGAATTCGTAAACGTGGATCCCTCGCTGATCCTTTCTGATTAAAAATCATAAAACATCCCTGCTTGCCGCATTTTGCAGTAAGCAGGGATGTTTTTATTCGGCGGAAGCAAGTTTCAAAATCTTCTCCGCCCTCTCCAACACGCCCCTTTTTCCGTTCCGGGCGTTTTCCTCTCCGGCATACTGGACGTGCCAGACGTGCGCCTCGAAAATGAAGTACATCATGGCGTAGACCTCCCGCCGGATCGTTCGGGCAGGACAGTCGACGGGCTGCTGATAGCGGTCGGTCAGCCCCATCCACGGGTTGCCCAGATCGAAGTCCACGTCCCCGTATACGGCGCGATCAAGGTCGATCAGCGCGGCAAGATGCCCGTCGGGCTTTACGAGGATGTTCCCTACCCACAGATCGCCGTGGCAGAGTGACGGCACCGTTACCTCGGACAGCGCGGGAGCCGCGGCGGTGACGGCATCCAGAATTCGATCGGCCTCCTCCGGTTCAAAGGAGCCGGCGATTACCCCTTGGGAGAGAATGGTCTGACATTCGTGGAGAATATGGGAGTACCAGTCGGGGAAGCCCCTTCCGCAGATCACCTCCGCCACCCGTCCGAACCGGCTGCCACGGATTCGATGCAGTTCGGAAAGCGCGTCCGTGATCTCCTCGCGCAAACCGGAATACTCGAAATCCGCCTTCCCTAAAAGGGCAGAAAGGGGCTTTGACTCGATATAGTCCACGATCATGTAGTCCCTGCCGCCGATGCTGCCCATGGCGCGGACGTGGGATCCGGGGATTCCCCTCTCCTCCATGAGCCGATAGACGTATTCCTCTGCCTTCATGAGCCGGGGTTCGTAGTACATCAGCAGCTCCCGATGGACAGGTCCCACCCGGAGGATATACCGCCCGCCATCCGTGCAAAGCAGATAGGTGGTGTTGAAAAGTCCACCTTCCTGAAGTGTCGCGCTGCGCAGCTTTTGTTCGAGAGACTCTCTCGTGATCTGCTCCAACGCCGCTTCTGTCAGCGGGCAGAAGAGCTTTGATCCTGTATTCGCCATATTCGACGTCCTCCTTTGGAGTTTTTCTGTATTATAGCATATTCCCGTAAATTTTGCAACCGCCTGATTCGATTTTTTCCGTCGATCAGGCGGTGATTACTTCAGAAATTCAGCGTTTTATGAAATACTCCTCGTACCAGATCAGGAACATAAACACGCACCAGATCTGCTTCCAGTTATCTTTCTTGCCGCGAACATGCTCGTCAAGCAGGTCAAGCAGCACATCCGTATGAAAAAACTTCGCCGCGCAGTCGGAGGAAAAAGCGTTCCGTACCACCGACGCGTACCGCTCTTCCCTCAGCCACGCCCGGACGGGAACCGGAAACCCTAGTTTGCGCTTATCGGCCACATTCTCGGGAATGTGCCGCAGTGCCGCCTTGCGCAACGCAATCTTGGTCTCCCGCCGCGACGCCCGATAGCTGGGCGGCAGTTTGGAAGCCAGAGCGAACACCTCCCGATCCAGAAACGGCACTCGGATTTCCAGGCTGTTTGCCATGCTCATCTTATCCGCCTTCAGGAGGATGTCCCCCGCAAGCCAGGTATGTAGGTCGATGTATTGCATCTTCGCCACGGGATCCATGCCTTCCAGCTTATCTCTATACGGCAGTGTC
>CAYOON010000058.1:0-8957 GCA_964405595.1 uncultured Lachnospiraceae bacterium
TTCCGTTGTTCACTGTAACCTCGGCGGCAGTGGAGCTGCCGGTTGTCGGATCCCAGAATTCGAGAGCGGAATACTCTCCGTTCAAGGTGATGCTCGATGTAATAGCCGAATTGGAGGAGTTGGCAATGAACCATACATTTCTTCCGTCCACAACCTTGTGGATGTAGGAATAGTTTCCGTTCTTCGGCGTTCCGTCGGTGATGTCGATCTGTACATCGTAGCTGTCGTTTGCAGTATTCAAGGCTTCATTCAGCGCGGATACCGTCTTGATGTAGATCGCCTTGCCGCCGACCGTATTCTCGACGGTGTTCTTCGCGGGCAATGTCTTGGTAGGATCAACGCCGAACATCTCGGAGATAATGCGGACAACCTCGGTATCCTCACCGGCGGCGATTCCCTTTGTGGGAAGCGTTCCGACCGCGATCACCGATCCGCCGCTCTGCCAGAACTCATAAATCTTTTGCAGATTTTTCAGGCTGATGACCTTGCTTCCGGTAATGATAACGGTCTTGTAGTTTTCATAGTTCTGACCGCCCAGACTCAGAACCCCGTCCTTTACCGTACATTTTTCGTCCAGTACATCCGGATGCAGATAGGTGAAGTCGTGGCGGGAGTCGAGCGAGAGATTCTCGCCGACATCCATGTAATTGGCATCCGCAGGCTCGTTGTAACTGCCGTTGAAGAGGAACTCTGATTCCAGATAGTCGATGGGGTAGAGCACCGCAATATCCGCGACGTGGTCGCCCTTCTGTAAAAGCGCGTTCAGTCTGGCAACATACTCACTGAATCCCGCCAGTTTCTTGGAAAACAGCGGATTCCGGTAGGACAGCTCGGGATTGAACACTACGTTGTTCATATCGTACCAAACCGCGTGGGGAACCATCAGGTTGATTCCCTTGGCATACAAATCCATGGTAGTTTTGTACAGAATGTTGGGTGTCGCGTTGGATATATCGCCGAATGCCTCGACCATCACAAGCTGCTTGCCCCAGTTGTACGCCGAAGAGGAAACAATCTTGTATGCCGTTTGAGACTGTCCGTAATTCCAGATCACGTCAATTCCGGGGATTGCCTGATGCTGGAATACCCGCATCAGATCTCCGTGCAGGCCGACCGGGTTCTTGGATTGCTCCTCGTTCATGTGACCGGTCAACTGAATGGAATGCTCTTTGCACCACTCGTCGATCTGCCCGATGTAATTCTCGGCGAAAAGCGTTGTACGGACATATTCCAGACGGTCTCTTGCCTCTGTGGTGCCTTCGCCGATATTTTCAAAGAGCGCGGGATAATAGAGAATCGGATTGACGTCGTTTCCGTATATCTTGGCGAAATCCTCATTGAAGGAAGGCGTCCAGAAGCGCGCCCCTTCTACACCGTAATTCTGATTGGAAGGCCAGAAGCAGGGTTCGTCATAGAAGGCGGTGGTGATCGTCGTACCGAAATACTTTTCGAAACGCTTGTAATAGGCCTCGTAGGTAATGTCGATGTAAGCGCGTACCGCGTCGGCAGAGAGATAGTCCATGCCCTTGGTACCGTCCTTCACGCAGGTAAATACCATCATTTTCCAGTTGCCGGCGGGGATTTTATATTCAATGTAGCTGCCCTGCTTGATGGACGCAGAAGTATCAACCTTCAATTGATTGTTACCCTGATAAGCGGCAAATTCCCAGATCGAAACGCTGTCGCTGGAAATCGTGTTCACATACAGCCGGATCCGGGTCGTTTTTACGGGGTCAAACGTGATGCGTTTGTTGTCGCCCACCGTGGTACCCGAAGCGCAGTTCACCCATTTGGATCCGGCCCAATACTGAATATCGAAGGATCGGATCCGATTGAAGGCCTCCGAGATGGTCACGCTGTCGATGGTAACCTCTTTCTCGAATACCTCCATGAGCCACTGATTGCCGGATGTACCGTCCGCGGCGTTCCAGCGGGTGGCAGTGTTCCCGTCAAAAGCGAACTTCGCCACATAATCGGACGAAAAATCGCTGGAAGAATAGTATCCGGGCGCATAATCGCTGCTGTCGCTCTTTTCGCGGATGACAGCCTTGTCCGAAATATCAATCCGTTCGTAGGTGTCGGTATTCATCAGAACCGCGCCCATAAATGTGCCGTCCGGGATGGGGAGCAGCAGGGTTTGGCGATCCTTGCCAGAAACCTCGGTTTTGTCCAGCCGCTTGGCGGTCAGATCCGGGTATTTTTCAGCCAGATAGCCGCCTGCGACGTAGGACGGGAAGCCGTTCTCATCGTAGAGCGAGAACTGCATTCCGTATTTGGAACCCTCATCCAGCGCGGCCTCGTATAAATCGAAGTATTTGTCGGTAAGGTATCCGTTCATCCAGTAGGGCAGGATTCCGAATCCGCCGTAGCCGCACTCCTCGTAGCAGCGGCGGATGATGGTTCGCAGCTCCTCCTCGTTCATTTTCGCCAGAGTCGTATTCCAGAAGAAGAGCGGTCGGGGGCGAAGGGAAACGTCGTTTGACGTAAAGGCGGCGTACAGCGGATCGGCGGAAGCCGTTGGATCGGAAATGGGCGCGGTCGGAACTGTCGGACCCGATGAAACTGTAGGATTTGTCGAACCCGCAGGAGTGGAAGTTGCAGGCGTGGAGCTCCCGGGCGTGGAATTCGCGGGAGTAGATGTCGCAGGATTGGTTTTCTGCGTGGAAGCCGTCGTTGTATTGGATGGACTGCCGCCGCATCCGAGAAGCGTCAGCGTACACGCCATCAGTAGGGCAATAAATCTGCAATGCTTCATATGCTTTCCTCTTTCTGTTTCGGAATTTATAAATATAGTATAGAATATTTATCCCCGATTGTCAAGGACTTTTTATACCTTGAAGTATTACTTTTTTATAAGATAACTCTTGACAAAACGGACAATTTATGCTATACTTGCAACCGTCAATCGAATACAGACAGTTCGGAACCATCCTGTCTATAAACAAAACTACGGGAAAAGGGGATATACCCCCAAAAATGCGCAATTGCGCATTTTTTGCGCAACATTGCGCATTTTTTGCGCAACATTGCGCATTATTTGTGCGTCTTTTGCGCGATTTTTGTGCCGTAGCCGGCACTTTTTTGTTTTTTAAGGAGGAATATGATTCGTTACAGCAGAATTACCGAGAAAAATCCCCGGGAGATCGTACTCCTGCGGGGCAGGGGCTGCTTTTGGAAGAAATGCAGCTTCTGCGACTACCATCTGGACAGCTCGCCCGATATGGACGCCAATGACCGCCTCAATGCCGAGGTTCTTGAGAACGTAACGGGCGTTTATCATCGGCTGGAGGTCATCAATTCCGGCTCTTTCCCGGAGCTTGGAGAGCAGACCATAGCCAGAATCGTAGAACTATGCAAGGAAAAGCAGATTCACACCCTGCACATGGAGTGCCACTACTTGTACCGGAGCAAAATCCCCGATCTGCGCCGCCGTTTTGCACAGGTCGGAACCGAGCTTAAGATCAAGACCGGCGTGGAATCCTTCAACTATGATTACCGGGAAAACTATCTCAAAAAGGGCATTCCCGAGCGCGATCCGAAAAAGATCGCTGAAAACTTCAACGAATGCTGCCTCTTGTTCGGACTGTCGGGGCAGTCCGCCGATTCCATGCGGACGGACATCGAAACCGGACTAGCGAACTTCGAGCGGGTGTGCGTCAATCTCATGACCGAGAACAGCACCGAAATCCACCCGGATTCGTCGGTGATCGCCGTTTTCATGAAAGAAATCTATCCCCTCTATGCACAGAACGATCGCGTGGACATCCTGACCAATAACACGGATTTCGGCGTGGGAAGCCCGGATTCGGAGAAAACCGAAGACCAAGGAGGAACAAACCATGAATGAACTGCTGCTTGCAGGCTCCCTCATGCTGATCTACGGCGGAGTGCTGCTCGGATACCGCCTGTTCGGCAGGGCGGGACTGTACACCATGACCGTGATTTCCACCATTCTTGCCAATATCGAGTGTCTGCTCGTCATCAAAGCCTTCGGCATGGAGCAAACCCTCGGCAATGTCTTCTTTGCGGCAACCTTCCTCATTACCGACATTTTAAGCGAAAACGAGGGCAAAAAGGCTGCCAGCCGAGCCGTCTGGATCGGCGTGTTCACCTCGCTGTTCACCATCCTTGCCACCCAGTACTGGTTCCTTTATACCGTGGCGGACTCCGATTGGGTCATGCCCGCGGTAAAGGAGGTATTCAAAAATACCCCCCGGATGATGCTGGCAAGCTTGGTGGTCTACGCCGTGTCCCAGCGCTTCGACGTCTGGCTCTATCACGCCTGGTGGAAGCTGACCACCTCCCGCTCGGGAGAGAGACGCGGCTTTTTGTGGCTGCGCAATAACGGCTCCACCCTGATCTCCCAGATCATCAATACCGTTCTGTTCACCCTGCTTGCCTTCCTCGGCATCCATGACAGGGGAACGCTGCTCTCCATCATGCTCTCCAGCTATGTGATCTTTGTGTTTACCTCTCTGCTGGATACCCCCGTGGTCTATCTTGCGCGGAAAATAAAGGAGTCCGGAAAAATTCCGTCGGAACGGGAAAATGTGGAAGGAAATTCTGCGAAAAAATAAAATAAATTGCCAAAAGGTCTTGAAAAATCGGAAAAACTGTGCTAAAATAATATTTAGTTAAAAATTCCAAACGAGAACAAGGAGAATAGATCAATGAAAATTCTGGTTATCAACGCCGGCAGCTCTTCTCTGAAATATCAGCTGTTCGACATGACGAACGAAACCGTAATGGCAAAGGGTATGGCAGACTGCATCGGTATGGACGCCGAAGGTCTCGCCAAGGTCGGTAAGCCCAACTTCAAGCATACCGTTACCGGTAAGCCCGCCTTCACCGATACCCGCCCCTTCGCCGATCACGCAGACGCCATCCGTCTGATCGTAACCGAGCTGACCGATAAAGAAAACGGCGTAATCTCCTCCATGAGCGAGATCGACGCGGTCGGCCACCGCGTACTCCACGGTGCCGAGAAGTTCAGCGAGTCGGTGATCATCGACGGCATGAACGGCAAGGTTATGGAAGCCCTCTACGAGTGCATCCCGCTGGGTCCTCTCCACGAGCCTCACAACATTACCGGAATCAAGGCCTGCGCCGAGATCATGGGCGAGAATGTTCCCCAGGTCGCAGTCTTCGATACCGCATTCCATCAGACCATGCCCGATTACGCCTATATGTATGCGCTCCCCTATGAGTACTACGAAAAGTACGGCATCCGCCGTTACGGCTTCCACGGCACCTCCCACCGTTATGTGTCCAAGAAGGTTGCCGAGATGCTGGGCAAGAAGCCCGAAGAGCTGAACGTCGTCACCTGCCATCTGGGCAACGGATCGTCCATCGCGGCAGTGAAGGGCGGTAAGTGCCTGGATACCACCATGGGCGTAACCCCTCTGGAGGGCATCATGATGGGTACCCGTTGCGGCTCCATCGACCCCGCTATCGTTCCGCTGATCATGAAGAAGGAAAATCTGACCCCCGATCAGATGGACGCTGTCATGAACAAGAAGTCGGGTATTCTGGGCGTTACCGGTGTGACCTCGGATAACCGCTGGATCGAGCAGCACGCCAAGGAGGGCGATCCCAAAGCCGTTCTGGTGGAGAATATGCTTTGCCATCAGCTGACCAAGTATATCGGCGGCTATGCTGCTGCCATGGGCGGCGTGGACGTTATCGCCTTCGCGGGCGGTATCGGTGAGAACAATCCCCAGTACCGCAGCCGCGTTGCCGAGAAGCTGGCATTCCTGGGCGTTTCCATCGACGAGGAGAAGAACCTTGCCGCCGTTCACGGCGGAGAGGGCGACATTTCCACTCCCGACGCAAAGGTGAAGATGCTGGTCGTCGCTACCGACGAGGAGCTGATGATCGCGCGTGACACCTTCGAGCTTGTAAACCGTTGATCGACTGAAAATACACGGATCCCCGCAGGGAAATATTCCCCGCCACGGGGTTCCGTCTTTTTTTGCGTTTTCCTGTCACGTTTTCGATTTTGTTACGTCTTATTCAGTGATCTATACATCAATCGGAAAGGCATGTTCAAAATCATGAAAAAAACTCGACTTATTCTCATCCTGTCGCTGTGCGGCTATGCGCTGATCCTGCTGGCGGTATCGGCGTTTCTGCTGACGAAGGTGCGCACGCTTCTGGTGAACTATGAGAACGCGCAGCCCGAATACGCCGTGGAAAGACAGATTTCACAGCTGAAAAGCTCCGCCCGGAACGGAAACCTGGATCAGCTTCTCACTCTCTCCGATTCGTTGAAGGAGGAGTACGATCCACAGTCCCCGCTGTTTTCCGAATATATCGCTCTGCTTGCCGAAGGTACGCTGACCTATGAACGGGGCTACGGCAGTCAAAGCGACTGTATCTACTACGATCTTTTCGCAAACGATGTAAAAGTCGCTACCATGAGCTTCCGGAGTACCAACGAGCGCACCGATCTGATCGTTTTTCAGTCGGCGGACTGGGTGCCCGTCTCGGTGGATCCGGTGGTCTATACCTGCGATCTGACGCTGGCGGAAGAGCTGACGGTAAAAATGGGCGACCGTATCATGACTGGGCGGCAGGCAGAGGAGGGGATGGTATCCTATCATCTGGAGTCGCTGTCAAAATTCAGCCTGACCCTCTCCGACGGGATGGGTAACGTTCAGAATATCGAAAACGGATCGGCTCCGTCGGTCTATAGCCGAAGCTTCACCCTGCCCGATACGCTGACCGTCCGCCTGAACGGGACGGTTGCAGAGGGTACGGACGCGGGAGACGGACAGAAAAGCTATCGCTTTTGCAGTCTCGAAAAATTCGATCTGACGGTAGAGGATCGCTACGGACATCGGACACCCCTTTCCGACAATGCCGATCTGCGCATTCAGACGTTCACCGCCACCCTGCCTAACGACTATACGATTGCCGTCGGCGGCATCACCCTCTCCAGAGCGGGACTGCCCATCGAATATTTCGACGAATTCGCCAGCTTCAGACAGGCCTATCAGAAGTACTTCAGCGACGGCGCGATGGACGATGCGCCGGGTGTCGTTACCTATACCTTCAAATGCCTGATGACCGGGAACGCGGGCAAGGATATTGTCATAACCGCTCCGGACGGAAGTCAGATTCCCTTTGACTCTGAAAAAGGAACCGTCGATGTCCGGGAAGAGAGCGCGAGAGTGGATGCAATCCCCGAGGAGATCCTGAACGAGATTGACGTGCAGAAATTCGCCGAAACCTGGTCGTACTTCCTACATAATGATCTTACAGGCACAAGACATGGCTTCAATACCATGGCGGCATTCCTGATCAAGGATTCCGACTTCTATAAAGACTGCTACGCTTGGGCGACCAGCGTCGATATAGGGCTGATCAGCGATCATACGGTCGATAAGACCCCCTTCACCGACGAATCGTTTACCGGATACCGCGCGTTCGGAGAAAACTGCTTCGTCTGCGATATTCGGCTGAATCTGCACATTACCCTGACCAAAACCAAGAAAAAGCTGACTCGTCCCCTTAACCGAACGGTCTGCTTCGTGCGCTACGATCAGACCGACGACGGGGTGGACAATCCCAAATGGTACGCGCTGGCGTGCTGGGACATTATTGAAACGGAGGAGAAGGCGTAATGCGCGAGAGTAAAAAGAATAAGAGCAAAAAGCGGGTCGGACGAATCGTTCTGACGGTTTCGATCACCGTCCTGTCGGTGCTTTTGATCACCGCCGGCATCCTTGCCGGGACGGTTTACATGGCAATGCGGATGATCTGCGGAGACAGCTCGCCGGCGGCAAAGAAGATGTTCGTAACCACCATACTGGAAACCGGACAGCTGAAGTTTCTGGCGTCTTGGTTCCTCTCGGCGGACGAGATTCAGGAGATGGTGAACGGAAACTCCATGGAAGAGTGGCACGAGGAGGTAGACACCTCCATGATCGTGATCGGCGATCGGAAGGACACTTCTGACGTGGGCGTTAACGATTCGCACGGCGTCGGCGAGGTCGGCACCGGCGAGGCAAAGGATATAGAGATTGTCAAGGTATACGACCCCAATTTCTCCGGCACGATGATGATCGTGCAGGATCCGTCCAGAGTGTCGCTGGCGACCATCTATCCGTGGAGGGAGAAGGGCGTCACGCTGGAGACGCTGGTTAAGAACGCGGGCGCAATCGGCGGGATCAACGGCGGACTGTACGCGTCCAAGGGCAATACGGGCGGCAGCCCGCTGGGAGTTGTGGTTTCAAACGGCGAAATCCAGCTCAACGAGCCCCGGAGCTATAAAGGTCTGGTGCTGATCGGGCTGACCGAGGAGCACATTCTGCAAATCATCGATCTTGCGGGGATGAATGCGTCGGATGTGGAGAAGATGGTTGCCGAGAAGAAGATCCGGGACGCGGTGTGCTTCCAGGAGGAAACCTCGGACGCCAACAATCATTTCGTATCGCTGGTCATCAACGGCGAGGCCAGAGAGCTGAAGGGGCAGGGAAGCGGACGGAATCCGCGAACCGCCATCGGACAGCGTGCCGACGGTGCGTTGCTCCTGTTCGTAACCGACGGACGCGCGGCAGGCGGACATCTTGGCGCGACGGCGGCCGATCTGATTTCGGTTATGATGAAATTCGGCGCGGTGAACGCCGCCAATCTGGATGGCGGATCGTCCTCGTGCATGTACTATGAGAACGAGTATCTGATGACGTCGGTAACCTTCTATTACGAAAATTCGTCCTGGCGTCTGCCGGCGGCGTTCGTGATCAAATAAAGTGAAATATAGGATAATCCGGGATTCGGGCAATTGCACCGAGTTCCGGATTTAGTTTGTAGAAAAGTTATATTACCTATAATTTAGGCTGTAAAAAACGGTAATTCAGACTAATATACTCTATCTATTGTTCAGCGGAGTATGCTAGACAGCGGGGAGCGAAATGCGCGTAAACGCGCAACGGGGAAGAACCATCTCAAGCGCC
>CAYOON010000059.1:0-5660 GCA_964405595.1 uncultured Lachnospiraceae bacterium
CGTTTCCTTCGCTACCAAGCGACTTTTGTCGCTGATTCCCGACTATATCAGCCGACTGATGCGGGATCTGGACTACGTTTTCGAGACGATCAAGGCACAGGGACTGCATGTGACCACTATCTACATCGGCGGCGGAACGCCGACCACGCTGACCGCCGATCAGCTGGCTCTGATCTTCGAGAAGCTGGAGGAGCATATAGATCCCGACTATCTGGAGGAGTTCACGCTGGAGGCGGGCAGACCTGACACGATCACCGCCGAAAAGCTGGCTGTCGCGGCAGCCCACGGGGTGACCAGAATCAGCATCAACCCGCAGACGCTGAACGAAGCGGTGCTCAAGGAGATCGGAAGATGCCACAGCGTCGAGGATTTTTACCGAAGCTATGAGCTTGCCAGAGAATGTGGCATAAAATATATTAACACCGATCTGATCGTCGGACTGCCCGGCGACAGCCACCGTTCCTTCGCGCAAACCATGGACAATATCGTCAAGCTGGGGCCGGATAACATCACTGTCCACTCCTTCTGCGTCAAAAAGGCCGCTGATCTGGCGCACGCCGCCGGGATCTACTCCTACGCAGGTGGCGATATACAGAAATCGGTGGACTACTCCCAGCTCCGCGCCAAGTCCAACGGGTATATCCCCTACTATCTCTACAGGCAGAGAAATTCGGTGGGAAATCTGGAGAATGTGGGTTTCGCCCGCCCCGGAGCGGAAGGTTTTTACAACATCTACATCATGGAGGAGATCCACCACATCTTCGCCGTAGGTGCGGGAGCGGTCGCCAAGCTGGTGGATCGGGAGCACAACCGCATTTCGCGGATCTTTATGGATAAGTATCCCTATGAGTACCTTTCCAAAGAGGGCGAGGAGAAATTCCGGAAGGAATTCGCAAAAGAAGTCGAGGCGTTTTTCTCCTTCGAAGGGTAGGACGTTCCGGTAAAGTTTTTGTAACTGCGCACAGCGACGAAATCCCTTTTGAAGCTATTCCATGCCTTTAGTTGTATTTTGAAATGAGGTTTTTCCATGAAAACAGCCTATCTTCCGGTGCCCTGCCGATTCACCGATGAAGAGGAAAAGCGGCGGACTGTCGAAGCGGGGGAAGCCGCGTTCTCGGCGGAGCTGAACCTTGTAACCGAGCGTCTGCTTGCTGATCCGACGCTTCCCGCGATGACCCTCTGCGGCCCCTCCTGTTCGGGAAAGACTACCCTCTGCCATCGGCTTACCGAAGCCATGGAGCGGGCAGGCAGACGGGCGAAGCTGGTTTCTGTGGACGATTTCTTCAAAGACCGGGAGGAACTCAACCGCAAAGCCGCCAATTTCGGCGGCAAGATCGACTACGACAGTGCCGACGCGCTGGATCTGGACGCACTTGGCAGATCTATCGACGAAATCGCGACCAAGGGGGAGACGATGCTCCCCGTTTACAGCCTCCATACGGGAAGGCGGGAGGGTTACCGCTGTTTGGCATTGGAAGACGGCGATCTGCTGATCTTTGAAGGGATACAGACGCTCTATCCCGAGTTCACCGATCTGATCGGCGAACTCCGGCACCTGTCGGTCTTTACCCACGTCGGCGTGGGCTACGATGCAGCCGGAACGCTCTTTTCCCCAAGGGAGATCCGCTTCATCCGGCGGATCGTGCGGGACTTCCATCACCGCAATTCACCGCCCGCCTTTACCTACTACCTGTGGCAGAGCGTGATCGAGAACGAGGATCGGAACATCTTCCCGAACGCCGGGAAGGCCGATCTGACCGTCAATTCGGCGCTGCCCTACGAACTGTCCGCCATCAAGAACGAACTCCTGCCGATCCTTGCCAGAATCCCGTTGGAAAGCGAATATTTCGCCCTCGGATCGGCTCTTGCCGCGAAATTCGACGGCATCGACCCCATCAATCGGGATCTGATTCCTGCCGACTCCATTTTCCGGGAGTTTATCGCGCCGGAAGGATAATCCGTCATCCGCGGATTGCGCCAGTTTGTCGAGAAAACCCGTTTGTGCCTGTGTAGCCGCATAGATCGCAATAGCCGTTAGACGCTTTTTCTCTTGACCAAAAAGGCGCAAGAGAAAAAGCTTTGCAAAAAGAGAAGCGCCGTGAGGGAGTTTCGCCCGTTGCGACGGGCGAGGAGGGCTACGCGCCCTCCACCGCGCCACCTTTTGAAAAAGGTGGACGAAAACTTTTCACACACACTTTTTCGACAAGCTGCCGCAATCCGCGGATATATTCCGCGGATTGCGCATACAATGCTATCACAAAACTATATGGGAGATCATTTTGTGAAGCATAGCGAAAAAAGCGGTCTGCTTTCGGGGGTTCTGATTCTGTCCGCGGCGGGAATCCTTGTGAAAGTCGTGGGACTTTTCTACAAAATCCCACTTACAAATCTGCTCGGGGACGATGGAATGGGCTATTTCACGGGCGCCTATACCATCTACCTCTTCTTCTATCTTGTGACAACCGCGGGACTTCCCGTTGCGCTGTCCATGATGATCGCCCGGGCGAAGGCAAAGGGGGACGGCGACGCCGTACACGCCATCGACCGGGTCGCGACCCTGCTGTTCGGCTCGGTGGGGCTGATCAGCTCGGCGCTGCTCTTTTTCTGCGCTCCGCTGCTTGCCCGGCTGGTAGGGAACCCGTCCGCCGGGCTGTGCATCGCCGCAATCGCGCCATCCCTGCTTTTCTCCTGCGTGATGGGAGAAATCCGAGGCTATTTTCAGGGATTTCAGTGGATGCTTCCCACGGCACTCTCCCAAGTGATCGAGGCGGTTGGTAAGGTGATAATCGGCGTATTTCTGGCAAATTGGGCACTGGATCGGGGCTATCCTGCCGAAAATGTCGCCGCTCTCGCTATCCTTGGAATCACCATCAGCTCCTTCTTCTCCATGGTCATGCTGCTGATTATGAAGGGCAGATACGGCAGGCGGATGGTTTATAACCGCCTCAAGAAAAAAGGCGAGCTTTCCACCCTCAGGGGGATCGCAGCAAGGCTTTGCCGGATCGCCCTGCCCATTACCCTCAGTTCGTCGGTGATCAGTCTATCCGGCGTGCTGGATCTCATGACCGTCATGCACAGATTGCAGTCGATCGGCTACACCGCCGAGGTCGCCAACGCCCTTTACGGCAACTATACCGCGCTGGCGGGATCCATGGTCAATATGCCCATCGTGCTGATCGTACCCATCTCCACGGGACTGGTGCCCTATATCACCTCTTCGCTGGCAGCTGGTCGGCTCGATAAAGTGCGCACCACGGTGGAAACCGCCCTGCGAACCACGCTGCTGATCGCTATGCCTGCGGCCTTCGGGATCGCGGCACTGGCAAAACCGATCCTCTGTCTGCTATTCGAGGACGGCGCCGCCACATCCGCCGCTCCCTTGCTTGCGATCCTCGCACCCTCGCTGATCTTTACCGCCCTTGCCAACGTCACGGGATCCATGCTGCAATCCACCGGTGGGGTGGGGGTTCCCGTGCTGTCTATGTCGGTAGGCGGACTTGTGAAGGTGCTGTCTTCCTGGTACTTTATCGGGAAGTTCGGGATCTACGGCACGCCGATCGGCACATTCCTCTGCTATTTTGTCATCTGTCTGATCAATTTCGGCTACCTCACCGCCAAAACCGGGGTGCAGATCCGATTTGCCGGACTGTTTCTCAAACCGCTGTTTGCGGGACTGCTCTGCGGATGCGCTGCGTCGTTCGTCTACCCGGTTCTCGTTCAAAAGCTCCCGGGTGCGCCTGCCACGATGGCTTCCATTGCGGCCGGTGGGCTGGTCTATCTGCTGACCGTTCTGCTGATCGGCGCGGTAGGAAAAGAGGATCTGGCCGCCCTTCCCGGCGGGGAGCGGATCATGAAACTGTTTAATCGAATGAAAAAGAAAAGGACAATCAATCATGGAACAAAAGGATGAAATCAAGGCGCTGGCATCCGCCGGCAGCTATACGATGGACGATCTGCTCCGGATCATGGCGATCCTGCGCTCGCCGGAGGGTTGCCCGTGGGATCGGGAGCAGACCCATGCGTCCATTCGGAAATGTCTGATCGAGGAGACCTACGAGGTCTGCGAGGCAATCGACCGGGACGACGGGGAACTGCTCCGGGAGGAACTGGGCGATCTGCTCTTTCAGGTGGTTTTCCACGCGAGAATCGCCGAGGAGCAGGGGCTTTTCTCCTTCGCGGATGTAGCAAACGACGTCTCTGCCAAAATGGTGATCCGCCATCCACACGTTTTCGGGGACGTGCAAGTAGCAGGCACCGACGGCGTGCTGACCAACTGGGACGCCATCAAGATGGAGACCAAGCATCAGGAAACCCCCGGTGAGGTGCTGGACAGCGTTGCCAGAACCCTTCCGTCGCTGATGCGTGCGGAAAAACTCGCCCATAAGGTGAGAAAGTACAAGCTGGAGGAGAAATCGCCGCTGCTGTCGGATCTTCTTTCGGGCAGCAAAGCCGAATCGGTCGGCGAACGTCTCTTCGCCATTGCCGCCGAGTGTGATGCCGCCGAAATCGACGCTGAGGAAGCGTTGACAGCGGTCTGCGAGCGTGTGGTTGAGGAAGGTAAGGACGTCGGCGGACGTTCATAAAAAGTTTACATCAAATCCTGTTGCGTACAAGCCTGTTTTATGGTATAGTAAATATGATACGAACCATTTTAACCGTTTTCTATGCGAACAGAGATAATGATCTTCAAGCGCGTTAGTCCGCTTTTTCTCTTGCCTTTGCAGGCCCAAGAGAAAAAGCTTGGCAAAAAGAGAAGGGCCGTGGGGAGTTTCGCCGCGTGCGCGCGGCGAGGAGGGCTACGCGCCCTCCACTGCGCCACCTTTTGAGAAAAGGACACCGCGCTTCGCGCGCTGGACGAAAACTTTTATAAAATGTTAGTGAGAGCAAAATTATGAGACTCGACAAATACCTAAAAGTATCCCGCATCATCAAGCGCCGAAGCGTAGCCAACGACGCCTGCGACGACGCGCATGTATCGGTAAATAACCGCCCCGCCAAGGCGTCCTATCAGGTAAAAGAAGGCGACATCATCGAGATTTCCTTCGGATCGCGAACCACGAAAATCCGCGTGAAGAGCGTCGCAGAACACGCCATGAAGGCGGACGCCGCCTCTATGTACGAGGTGATTACCGAGGAATAATCCACCGATCCCCCTGCATACAATGATGCAGAGGTGATTGATATGGATAGATCCGCCGTGGTTAAACAAACGGGGAAGCATCACGCTGTTCTGGACTGCCGCAAAACGCTGGAGCTGGACGGAATCGAGGACGTACTGGGATTCGAGGAATGCTCGGTGCTCCTGCAAACAAATATGGGCGTTCTGAATATCGAGGGAGAGGGTCTGCATCTCCGCCATATGTCCATGGAGGAAGGCAAGCTGATCATCGACGGAAAGATCAACGGAATGCTGTATATCGATAAAACCGCAAGAAAAGGCGGTTTGTGGCGTAAGAACCGAAAATGACCCAATATCTTTCCCAATGGACGCCCGCTAAACTGCTTCTTGCGTCCTTTTTGGTCGGAATCGGACTGTCGGCCTTCTACGATCTTGCCAGAATCCGCCGCCTGCTGACCCGCTCCATCCATGGCGTACTTGCCGTGCTGCTGATCACGCTGGAGGACATCGTTTTCTTCGCCGTGGCGGGCGTGATCTGTTC
>CAYOON010000059.1:5670-8955 GCA_964405595.1 uncultured Lachnospiraceae bacterium
ATGTAGTCTGTAACGGCGAGGTGCGCATGTTGGGGCTGGTGGGACTGATCCCCGGCTTCCTCCTCTGGCGGATGACCGCCGGACGGCTGATCCTTTCCGTCTTGGATCGGATCATCGCACTGCTCCGCCGGATCGTGAAGTTCTTCTGGAACCGGATCGCCGAGCCGCCCGTGCGGTGGATTTCGCTGAAAGTCGCGAAGCTCGTAAATCGGATCCTTGATCGGATCGAGCGCAAAAAAAGAGCAAGATACACCCGTAAGAGCCAAGAGAAGGCAATTCAGCTGGCAAAACGGGGATTTACAAACTAGAAAAGCAAGAAAAGCATCGGAAAGGAACACTTTCATGAAAAAACGAGGAAATTTGCTGATCAAGCTGGCTGCCTGCGCGGGATTTTTGCTGGCAATGTACGGAATCGTCAGCCAGCAGCTGCAGATGAATAAGCTGAACGAACAGCTGGATGAGATGAAGGCGGAGGTTGAGGCCTACGCGGATGCCAACGACGAGCTGGCATATGAGCTCTCCATCGCAGGCAGCGAGGAGTTTTACGTTCGCCTTGCCAGAGAGAAGCTCGGTTATCACCAATACGGGGAGACCGTGTTCATAAACGATCAGAAGAAATGATGCTGAAGAAAGGTATGGTCAAAAAGCCAATATGCAGACCGAGATGATCGAAGTCGGACAGATTCTGGACGGAAAAATCAACAAAATCATGCCCTACGGCGCGTTTGTAACCCTGCCCGGGGGAAAAAGCGGGATGATCCACATATCGCAGGCGGCAAACGGCTTCGTAAAGGATCTCCACGATCTGCTGACCGAGGGTCAGGAGGTCAGGGTAAAGGTACTCTCCACCGAAAACGGGAAGATCGCGCTGACTCTGCGCTTTTCGGAGGAAAAGAAGCCCTCATTCGAGGATATGATGGCGTCCTTTATGAAAACGTCGGGCGAAAAGATGTCCCAGATGGGCGGAAAAGGCGAAGTTCGTCGCCGTCCGAGCGGAAATGGGAAAAAGCGGGGATAATCCATAACGAAAATCAGGGAGACGCTTCGAAAAAGAGGCTGTCTCCCGATATTTTTTGAAAAAATCTAATCTGCGAGTTAACCGAATCAAGGTGAAGGGTACTATATTGATGAAAGCTTTCAAAACCATTTCATAAAGGAGGAAAACAGTTGGAACGAGTAAGTGCAGTCGAGTTTGTGGAAGCAAATCTGAAAACGATTTTCGCCTATGCGCTGTCCCGGGTCTCAAACAAGGACGACGCGGAAGATCTGACGAACGACATCGTTGTAGCGATTCTGCAAAGCGCGGACAAGATCCGGAATCCCGACGCCTTTTACGGCTATGTATGGGGAATCGCCGCAAACACTTATAAGAAGTTCATGCGGAGAAACAGACGTTTTCTGTCCGAGGAAATCGATGAAAACGCGTCCGACGGGACGGATTTCACCGAAGAACTGTTTGCAAAGCAGGATATTCTCGCGCTTCGCCGGGAGATCGCGCTGCTTTCGAAGGAATACAGAGAATGCACGATCGCCTATTACTACGACGGATTATCCTGCGCGGAAGTCTCCGAAAAACTGTCAATTTCTCTCGAAATGGTCAAGTACTATCTCTTTAAAACCAGAAAAATTTTGAAAGAAGGTATCAGTATGGAAAGAGAATTCGGTGAAAAGAGCTTTAACCCGGCAGATTTTGAATTCTGCACGATTATTTCGGGAACATTCAACCCCGAATACCGCAATTTGTTTTCGAGGAAGCTGCCGGGGCAGATTCTGCTGTCGGCCTATTACACGCCGATGACAATCCGGGAGCTTGCCATTGAACTGGGCGTTGCTTCGGTCTATCTCGAAGATGAAATCGCGCTGCTTGAAAAATACAACCTGATTACCAAGCGTCCGACGGGGAAATATCAGACCAATCTCGTAATATTTACCGATGATTATACCGACGAGTTCTGCAAATCCGCCGAGAAGATTGCCGTTCCCGCGCTCGGTGAGATTCTGTCGGGCGTGAAAGGGAAGCTGGATCAGGTCAGAGCCGTCAACGGTGTATGCGCAAAGCTGTTCGACAACCGTTTGCTGTGGGGACTGCTGTGGCCGGTCATGCTGAAAGGTCACGGAAAAATGGAGGAAAAGTATCCCGATTATCAGTCCAAAGATCAGATCTACAACGGCGCGACGGGAACCAATTATGGGGTTGCCGGTCGTAAAAAAGACGAATTTCGCTGCGACGCGTTTGCGGGTTATGCCGGTATAGATGAAAACTACTATGCCACCGCCGCCGACTTCGGAATTCTGCCGAAGAAGAATCAATTTTTCATAGATGAGAATCGGAAGGCAGTTGCCGAAAAAATCCGGGACACCGTTTCCGGAAAGATCGAACCGGAATTCATGATTCTCACGGAATCCGAAGAACAGAGGCTCTTTGAAATATTGGATGATGAAATCACGCTGATGGCAGAGCTTTATGAAAAGCTGTTTTCCTGTGCCTGTAGCGTAATGCACGTCCACGCGCCGAAGAATCTGGCGGATCAGATTGATCGTATCGTGTTCCAGACGCTGATTTTCGACACGGTCGGACTGATCGGAGCCTGCGCAGCAAGGTCGGACATGCTTCCGTTGCCCGATTTTGATGGGGCGGCGGCAGTACTTGTACGAGAAAATACAAAAGCAGCCGAAGCGTCCGTCAATCAGGGTGTACAAATCTAAAAATAACGCCGCCGAAAGCATTCGCTTTCGGCGGTTTCCGTCATTGACTTTGCGTTCCCGCAAGGATATTCTCGGCAAGCTCGCCGACGGTACGCATCTTTATCAACTCTCCGTCCGGAACGTAGTAGCCGTACTTTTTCTCTACCGCCATCAGCAGTTCCACAATGTCCAGCGAATCGGCACCGAGATCGTAGGCCGGATCGCAGTCGGCGTCCACCGTCTCCCGGGGGATTTTCAGCAGTCTTGCAAGTGTTTCGCAAAGAAACGTCACAATTTCGTCCAATTAGTAGCCCTCCTTTTCAAACTGTTTCGATCTGTTCGAACTGGCTGTTGTACAGAGATGCGTAGAATCCGCCAGCGTTCAGCAGTTCCTGATACAGATCGCTGTCAAAGCTCCAATCCAGAGGAAGATCACGCAACTCCCCGTCCTCGTTTTCTTCGGTTATCTTTACAGTGTCCGGAGTCAGGGTAAGTTCAGGGTACAGAAGCCCCCACCAGCCCAGCGCGGCACACAGACTCAATACAATACGAATTCCCATCCATTTTCTTTTCATGCAATAACCCCTTTCTTTTTCAGGA